>CAKZKZ010000289.1 GCA_937124495.1 uncultured Dokdonia sp.
GCTTAAATCTCCAAAAGCAGGTCCTACATTACCTAATGCAGACGCTGCTCCCCCTAAGGCTGTTGGGAAATCTAGTCCCATAGCACCTAATACACTCGCTCCAATAATCCAAGAAAGCATATAAAGGATAAAAAATGCCAGTATATTAAAAATAATCGTTCGATCTACAGAACGTGTATTATAACGTACAGGAAGAATCGCATTAGGATGTAATGTGCGTTTAAACTCTGTAAAAGCGTTTCGTATGGTTAACAAATGTCGCACCACCTTAATACCTCCTGATGTTGATCCAGCAGAACCTCCTAAAAACATGAGTCCAAAGAAAACAACGGTTAAGAAAGGAGTCCACATGGTAAAATCGGCTGTGACAAATCCTGTGGTTGTAATCACTGCCAACACTTGAAAAAGTGCATGTCTAAAAGCACTTTCACCAGCACCTAATACCATAGGGTGATCAATAGTAGAAACACTTACATCTGCTTGAAAATAAATAACTAAGGCAGCTATAACTGTAAATCCACAAACAAAAGTCATGTATAACCTAAACTCATCATCTTTGATAATCTTCTGTACTTTTCCTTTAAAAGCAAAATAACTTAATACAAAGTTCATCCCTGCAAGCAGCATAAAGAAGATAATGATATACTGTATAACGGGAGTGTCATTCCAATGCGCAACACTTGCATTTTTGGTAGAAAACCCACCTGTAGACAAGGTGCTCATCGCATGATTAATAGCATCAAAAAACGACATTCCTGCTAGTTTTAAAGCAATTGTTTCAGCCGCTGTAAAACCAAAATAAATAAGCCATAGTCGCTTTGCCGTATCTGTAATTCTTGGATGAAGTTTATCTGCACTAGGCCCAGGCGCTTCTGCTGCAAAAAGCTGCATTCCCCCAATACCCAATAATGGAAGTATGGCGATAGCTAAAACAATAATCCCCATTCCTCCTATCCAATGCGTTGTACTACGCCAAAAAAGGATTCCTTTAGGTAAAGATTCTATATCTGAAAGTATGGTCGCTCCTGTAGTTGTATACCCACTAATTGTTTCAAAAAAAGCATCGGTTACTGAAGGGATCGCATCTGTAGCCAAATAAGGCAACATCCCACTGAATGACATAAATAACCAACCAAACGTAACAACAATATACCCTTCACGTTTTTTGATTTCTTTTTTGTGATCTCTAGTCACAAACATTAAAAGCATTCCTGCAAATAATGCTACCAATCCAGAAGCTGTAATTTGTAAAGCAACACCATCCTTTGTGATAAAACTCACAAGGGCAGAAATCATCATAAAACCGCCATTAAAAAGTAATAGCAATCCCATTAAATGAAATATAATCTTGTAATTAAGTTTTGGCATCTACCTATCTATTTAAACAAACATTTTTTCTACTTGTTTGATAGATCGTGGTAAACAACATACCACAACTCGATCTCCTGCAGTGATCTTAAAATCTCCAAGAGCAATAACACCTATCCCATTTCTAACAATTCCTGCTATCGTAGCAGACCTTGGGAAGTCAATATCTTTTATTTTTTTACTGTCTGCTTCAGATGTAGGTTTTACAATAAACTCTAATAACTCAGCATTCATATTATTGAGTTTTGTCATTGCAACCACCTCTCCTTTACGGATATACCTAAATATATTATTTGCTGCAAGTAGTTTTTTATTGATTAATGTATCAATACCTATACTTTGTGAAAGCTGAAAATAGTCCATGTTTTCTACAAGGGCTATTGTTTTTTTAACACCCTTTGATTTTGCAACGAGGCAAGACATAATATTGGTTTCACTATCCCCAGTTACCGATATAAAAGCATCCATGTCCTGAATATTTTCTTCTTCAAGTAACTCTACATTACGTCCATCTCCATTAATCACTAAAGCTTTAGGAAGAATATCTGCAAGGTCAATTGCTTTTTCTTTATCGCGTTCTACTAGTTTTACATTAAACTTATGGGAACATAAATCTCTACACGTTTTAAATCCAATATTACTTCCTCCTAGGATCATAACGTTTTTAATGTATTGACGTACTTTACCCGTCAATTTATAAAGTTCTTCTACCCCACCTTGTATAGTCATAAAATAGACTTGATCTCCTTCTTTAAAGACGGTATCTCCACGAGGTATTAACGTATATTGTGTCCCAAATCGCTGTATAGCGATAGGCATAAAATGCAATTCTGGAAAAATAGTAGCTGCTTCTTTTACACTCTTTCCTACAAAAGAGGCTGTACGTGATAAAGTGGTACCTACCATAGTCAGTGCACCATCTTCAAACTCATAACTGTCACTAAAACCACTTTGATTCAATAATAATTCGATTTCTGAAGCGGCTAGACTTTCTGGTGATATCAACTCATCGATACCAAATTTAGAAAAACCTGCAAGTTCTTTATGCTCTATAAATTCTGTATTAGAAATTCTAGCAATCGTACGTGCCGCACCTAATTGTTTTGCAAGTACACATACCGTAATATTTGTGGTTTCACTCGCCGTAACAGCAATAAGTAGGTCTACATTTTCTACTCTAGAGTCTTGTAATATCGCAATAGAAGTGGCATCCCCCTTAATAGTCCGAATATCCAAATGCGTATCTGCATACGAAAGGCTTTCTTTATTGGTGTCTATAAGTGTAATGTCCTGAGACTCGTATGATAGCAGTTTGGCTAAATGGAAGCCCACCTCACCTGCGCCTGCAATAATTATTTTCATATAATATAATGAACTGAAAAGTGATACAAAGATACACCATTGATAAGATATACGATATAATCGCATAGATAATTATACTTTATACGCTTTCGCGAAAGCGAACTTGTGAGATTCACGACCAAAGGGAGAGCGAAGCGGTAAAGCGGAAACATCTTATAATCAAACCAATATTACATCTGACACATCCCATATTGAAAAATCCAAAAACGGTACTTCCTTTTTAAAAAAGTCACTACCATCTTCGCTATTGATGCCGTATATTTGTCAAAAAATATGCCATGTCCAAAAAGGTAACGCCATATACATCTTCTGACCAATCTAAGAAAGAGCAAGTTGAACAAATGTTTGACACTATTTCTGGGAAATACGACGGCCTTAACCGAGTGATTTCTTTTGGGATTGATGTAAAATGGCGCAAAAAAGTGATCCAACTCGTCACTGATACAAAACCTGATAGTATTCTTGATATTGCTACTGGAACTGGGGATTTGATTATCAATTTCTCTAATAGTGGTGCCTCAAAATTGGTAGGTCTTGATATCTCTGAAGGGATGTTGTCTGTAGGTCGTGAGAAGATCAAAGCAAAAGGACTAGGAGATCGCATAGAGATGATCCAAGCAGATAGTGAAGCCATGCCTTTTGAAGATGGGAGTTTTGATGCAATTACAGTCGCTTTTGGAGTTCGTAATTTTGAAACGCTAGAAAAAGGGCTGGGTGAAATTTATCGAGTGCTTAAGCCAGGCGGTATCTTTGTGATTCTAGAAACATCTGTACCCACAAAAACACCTTTCAAACAAGGCTATAAATTCCATTCAAATGTCATCTTACCCACAGTAGGACGCTTGTTTTCCAAAGACAAAGAAGCCTATACGTACTTAAGTAAAAGTGCTTCTGTTTTTCCTTTTGGAGAAGCGTTGAACAATATTTTACGTAAAATTGGGTTTACCAACGTGAAAGATAAACCACAAACATTTGGTGTAGCCACCATCTATACAGCTTCAAAATAAATTCATGAGAGTACTTATTGCTATCGCACTATTCTTAATTTGCACACTGACATCTCAAGCACAATGGCTTACAAGACCTCGCGTACAAAATGATCAAAATTTTGACAAGAAATTAATACGTTTTGGGTATTACTTAGGGTTTAACAGTCTTGATTATAACTTTGATTATATAGCAGAACAAAGAGATATTGAAGTCAAACGATCTGTTGGTTTTAATGTAGGACTTGTTAGTAGTTTAAGGCTTTCAGAATATATAGACTTACGTTTTGAACCAGGATTGAGCTTTACTAGACGTGACCTATTATATGGTCCCGATCCAAGATTTGATAGTGAAGATGATTTGATACGTGAAGTCCCTGCTACCTATATATACCTTCCTTTATTATTAAAAATAAACACAAAACGCCTTAACAATGTAAGGCCTTTCGTCACTTTTGGAGTTTCTACAGCGACTAACTTATCTAGTAATGAAAAAAATCCTGATGACAACTTTGCGGGTCAGTTTAGAACGACCACCAATCCTTTCTTTTATGAGGTAGGTTTTGGGATTGATTTATATCTTTTCTATTTCAAGTTTACACCAAGTATCCGTGGTATTTTTGCTACTTCAGATGAGTTGGTACGCGATAATAGAGGCAATAGCCCATGGACAGGTAATATCAGTAAAATGTCTACTAGAGGAGTATTTATCAACTTTACTTTTCAATAGTATACCCTCTTTTAAATTCGCTTAAACAAATAGCGGTTGCCGTAGCAACATTTAAACTTTCTGTTTTTTGTAATTGCCCAAAACGAGGTACGGCTATTTTTTGTGTCACAAGTTGTGCTATAGCACTTGATATTCCATTAGCTTCATTCCCCATAACAATCACCGCTTCTTCAGGAAGTGTAGATGCATAGATATTGTCACCATCCATAAAAGTACCATATACAGGTCTTTGCTCTTTTTCTAAATAGGCAGTTATATCTGTATATACAATAGTGATTCTAGATAATGATCCCATAGTGGCTTGTACTACTTTAGGGTTATAACAATCTACGGTTTGAGCAGAGCATATTAAGCTCGTGACTCCAAACCAATCACAGAGTCTTATAATCGTACCCAGATTCCCTGGATCTCTGACATCATCAAGAAGCACCGTTAATCCTGTATGTTTACTGTCTACCTGAGTAGGTATTTTAAAAAGTGCCAGTGCCTTTTGTGGTGTTTTAAGAAAGCTTATTTTTTTAAGTTCAGCTTGGGTAATCTGTTCAAAAGTGTTTTCTTTTTCTTCAGGAATATGTAAAGAATCACGCTCTACACCATAGATAGCTTCTAGTTGAAATGAAGATTCCAACAGCTCATTAATCACTTTAATACCTTCGGCTACAAAGAGCTCTTCTTGCTTACGGTACTTTTTTTGATGTAATCCCGTTATTCGTTTGATATTACTTTTGCTTAACACTATATAAAATGTACTTTTGATTTATTATCACCACCCACTTGAAACATACGTTTACAAAAATATCATTAATTATTCTTCTAGCAGTCTTTCTTGCTAGTTGTAATGCAACAAAACGAGTTCCTAAGGAAGATTTTCTGCTTAGTGACAACGAGATCACCGTTGATGGCGAGAAGATTACGGATCAGCGTTTGTATAATTTCTTATATCAACAACCTAATACAAAACTCGCTGGATCGCCTTTTAGACTTTATATTTACAATTGGGCACGCCCTAATATAGATTCTATTTTAGATGCACGGCGTGCAGAAAATGATGGAAAACCTAATTTCTGGACACGTTTGCTTTCGCGAAAGCAAGTAGAAGCCTTTCGAAAATTTAAAAAAGATTTTAACTCTGGTATTAAAAAAACGGGAGAACCTCCTACCATTGTCAATGAAATTCTCACTAAAAAATCAGCCAATAGACTTGCTGGATTTTATATCAATAATGGTTATTTCAATACTGAAGTAGATTATACTATAAAAAAAGATAGTAATCAAAGAGCTATTGTTAACTATAATGTAGTACGCTACAAACCTTATTTATTAGATTCTATTGTTACAATGATTGCTTCCCCTGTAGCAGATTCTATATATGAAGCTCATAAAGATGAATCATTCCTGAGAAAGGGAGAGCCTCATCAAAAAGTAAACTTTGACAGAGAGCGATTACGTATTGAAAAATTATTTAGAAATAATGGTTTGTCTCATTTTGAATCTGATCGTATCAGAGCTATTGGTGATACTGTAAATACAGGAAATAAAACAAATCTTGACATTATTATAGATAACCGAAAAGAGACTATTCATGACACTATTGTAGATTTTCCTTTCAAAGTTCACAAGGTGAGTAAAATTAATATTGTCACAGATTATAGTTTTGCCAATCAAAACAAACCGTATGCTGATTCTATAAATGCCGACGGATATAATTTTTATGTCTATGATAAATTAAATTATAGAACAAATGCTATTACAGACATAATCCCTCTTAAACCGGGATCAATATATAGAGATATTGATAAAACACAAACGCTCACTCGTTTGAGCAGGCTTAATACTTTTAAGTATCCCAGTATCTTATATCAGGCAGATCCTGCTGATAGTACTGGTACAGACCTGATTGCGAACATACGTCTTACGCCGTTAGACAAGTATAAGTTCCGTGCAGATTTTGATGTCTCTACTTCAAATATTCAAGATATTGGTATTGCAGGATTTGGATCTTTATTAATACGTAATATTTTTAAAGGAGCTGAGACTTTAGAAATTTCAGCAAGAGGAAATATTGGCGCTTCTGATGATGCTGCCAATGATGACGACAGCTTTTTTAATATATCAGAGATAGGAATTAATGCTAGTCTTGTTTTTCCAAGAATATTTTTTCCTGTAAACACATCAAAATTAATTCCTGCAGAATGGCAACCTAACACTCGTTTTAATTTGGGCGTAAGTGTACAACAAAATATAGGACTCGATAAGCAAAGTTTTGCTGGGGGTTTATCATATAATTGGACACCATCGACTACAAATACGTTTACTTTTGATCTTTTAGATATACAATATGTACGTAATCTAAATGCCACTAATTATTTTAATATCTATAGAAATAGTTTTGATGATCTTAATACACTAGCTGAATCTAATATAGATAATATCAATCCTGATTATTTTCAAGAAGATACCAGTACACCAACACTAATCATACCTAATGGTGCCGATAGTTTTATAGATGATGTAGAAAACGGACTTGTTAACGGTTTTAATGACACACAAACATCTGAAATAAATGCGATCCGAGAACGTCAAAATAGACTTACAGAAGACAACTTGATCTTTGCACTAAACTTCACTTATACCTATAATAATAGGGAGAATTTATATGACGACGCCTATTCTAGATTACGAACGCGTATTGAACTGGCTGGAAATGCACTATCGTTAGCTGCAAATCTGGTAGGAGCTCCAAAAAATGAAGATGATAATTCACGTATTCTAGGTGTTGTCTTTTCTCAATATGCCAAAACAGAAATTGACTATACCAAGCATTGGGATTTAGGTCATGATAACATTCTTGCTATCCGTGCCTTTGGAGGACTTGCAATTCCGTACGGAAATGCAAACAACATTCCTTTTACACGAAGTTTTTTTGCTGGAGGGTCTAATGACAATCGTGCTTGGCGTGCTTATGAATTAGGACCTGGAAGTAGTGGTGCCCCTAATGAGTTTAATGAAGCTAACATGAAACTTTCTTTTAATGTAGAACATCGCTTTGATTTATTAGGCCCCTTTGAAGGTGCTTTCTTTATAGATGCTGGTAATATCTGGAATGTATTTGATAATGTAGAAGATCCCAATTCACAATTTAGTGGTTTCTCTAGTTTAAGTGATCTTGCTCTAGGATCTGGATTTGGATTACGATTGGATTTTGATTTTTTCCTAGCTCGATTTGATATAGGATTTAAAACGTATGATCCAGCTTTAGAAACTGGAAATCGATGGTTTAAGGAATATAATTTCTCTAATGCTGTCTATAATATCGGAATCAATTACCCATTCTAATTGATATCGTAGTAGTTTCAAACGTTATCGTAATTCCATTTTGTTTCCCTTCGTTTTACTAGATAATTTCTTATTTTTACGAACTTAAACATAAATCAAAAATATGGCTCATTCTATTAAGCCGGGAGTTGCTACCGGTTACCAAGTGCAAAAGATTTTTAATTATGCAAAAGAAAAAGGATTTGCACTTCCTGCTGTAAATGTTATTGGATCTAATAGTATTAATACCGTACTAGAAACGGCTGCGGCGCTTAATGCTCCTGTAAGTATACAATTTAGTAATGGAGGAGCTCAGTTTAATGCTGGAAAAGGCTTAAATAATGATAACCAACGAGCTGCTGTTGCTGGAGCTGTTGCAGG
>CAKZKZ010000290.1 GCA_937124495.1 uncultured Dokdonia sp.
ATTATAGAATCTACTTCTCCTGTAGGAACTACAGAAAAAATGATGGACCTTATCTATTCAGAGCGTCCAGAATTGAAAGATTCATTATTCATAGCTTATTGTCCAGAGCGTGTTTTGCCAGGAAATGTAATGCATGAACTTGTACATAATGATCGTGTTATTGGAGGTGTAGATGAAGCTAGCACTCAAAAAGCAACAGCTTTCTACAGTAACTATGTAAAAGGCGAATTACACGCGACCAATGCTAGAACTGCAGAAATGTGTAAGCTTGTAGAAAACTCTTCTAGAGACGTGCAAATTGCATTTGCAAATGAACTTTCTCTTATTTGTGCAAAGGCAGACATTAATGTATGGGATCTTATCAATCTTGCAAACAAACACCCTCGTGTTAATATTTTACAACCTGGTTGTGGAGTTGGTGGGCATTGTATTGCTGTAGACCCTTATTTTATTGTAGCAGATTTCCCTCTTGAATCACAAATTATAGGAAAAGCAAGAGAGATTAATAATTACAAGTCTTTCTGGTGTGCAGAGCAAGTAAAAACTACTAAGTTGCAATTTCAATTAGATCATGGGAAAAAGCCAAAAATTGCTATCATGGGATTGGCTTTTAAACCAAATATCGATGATCTAAGAGAATCTCCTGCAAAATATATTGCTCAAAAAGTGTTACAAGATGCAAATGACGAGGAATTTTATATCGTAGAGCCAAATATAGAAGAACATAAAGTATTTAAGTTGACTCAATATGAGGACGCTTTCGCGAAAGCGGATATCATAGTATATCTAGTGGCGCATGATGAATTTAAAACATTACCTAAAGATTCTGGTAAAATACTTTTAGATTTTTGCGGTGTCGTTAAGTAATCTAGAAATAAAGAATTTTTAAATATTCACTTTATAAATTTTAATAATGAGTTTAAAGAAAATATGCTGTATCGGAGCTGGTTATGTTGGTGGTCCAACAATGTCAGTTATAGCAGAAAAGTGTCCACATATTGAAGTTGAGGTTGTAGATATTAGTGAAGCAAGAATAGCACAGTGGAACGATGAAGATTTGAATAATCTTCCAATTTATGAGCCAGGTTTAAAAGAGATTGTTGAGAATACAAGAAATAAAAACTTGTTTTTTTCAACTGATGTAGCTCGCGCTATTGAAGAATCTGATATAATTTTTATTTCTGTTACTACACCAACAAAACAGTATGGAGTAGGGCAGGGAATGGCGGCAGATTTGAAATATGTAGAAATTTGCGCAAGACAAATAGGAAAATATGCTAAAAGTAATAAAATAGTAGTTGAGAAATCTACATTACCCGTTCGTACAGCAGAGGCAATAAGAGATATTTTAGAGAATTCTGATAATGATTATTCTTTTGAAATTCTTTCAAACCCTGAGTTTTTAGCAGAAGGGACGGCAATTAACGATCTTTTGTTTCCAGATAGAGTGTTAATAGGTGGTAATAGTGATACTGAGAGCGGTATAGCTGCAATGAATGTTCTTAAGGATTTGTATTTAAATTGGGTACAGGATGATCATGTTGTTTTGTCTAATGTTTGGTCATCAGAGCTTTCTAAGCTTGTTGCAAATGCTTTTTTAGCCCAAAGAGTATCGTCTATAAATGCAATCTCAGAATTATGTGAAGTAACAGAGGCTAATATAAAAGAAGTTTCTAAAGCTATAGGGATGGATTCAAGAATAGGTCCAAAATTTTTAAATGCTTCTGTAGGTTTTGGAGGTTCTTGTTTTCAAAAAGACATCTTAAACTTGGTATATATATCAAATTCATATGGTTTAAAAGAAGTGGGTGATTATTGGCAACAAGTAATTACTCTAAATGATCATCAAAAAAGAAGATTTGCTTATAAAATAGTATCAAAATTATATAATACGGTATCAGATAAGAAAATTACTTTATTAGGATGGGCTTTCAAAAAAGATACTAATGACACTAGAGAGTCTGCATCTATATATGTAGCCGATTATTTAATGAATGAGCAGGCAAAAATTGTGGTATATGACCCAAAGGTTACCGCAGAACAGATATATGCAGATCTTGATTATCTAAATACTAGGTCTGAAAAAGAAAATAGGGCATTGCTGGAAGTAGTTAATGACCCAATAGAAGCTTGTCAAGATGCGCATGCTATTGCAATTATGACAGAATGGGATGAATTTAAATCATACGATTGGAAATCTATCTATGATAATATGTTTAAACCAGCATTTTTATTTGACGGAAGAGCTCTTCTAGATGTTGAGTCGTTGAAAGGGATAGGTTTTGAGACTTATGTTATAGGGAAGGGGTAGAGTTTGCTTGAATTCCCCATTTTATAAGGATAGAATTAGATGTTATAAAAATAAAATAGCTCTTTTAAAATGGTTTTAGCCTACATAAATTAGGTGTTAGTGCAAAATATAAAAGATGATAAGTTTCTTAAAAAATAAATCAAACTATTTAAAATCTGTTAAATGGGGTGGATTTTCAATAGTATTGGTTTTTTTAAAACAAATACTATTAGTGCCTGTTTTTCTTACTACGTTGGGGAAGGAGAACTATGCATTTTGGTTAATTATATCTTCGATAGCACTCATGATACGCGCCCTAAGCCTTGGGCAGCTTAATTATTTTTCTAACTCAATTAATTTGAGTTATCACATTGATACTAATGATACCGATTCAATAATTACCAGAGCTCAAGGAGCTAATGTTATTTTTTTTGGAATTCAAATGTTAATCGGATTTATCATTTCTTTTCCTGTTATATTGTCTTCTGTTTTTGATCTAGATGTAGCGATTTTACAAGAGAAAAATGCTTCTTTATGTTTGCTTTTTTTGCTTTTTGGGAGATTAATGTTTCAACATTGTTCTCTTTTTGTTCTTAGGTTATTTGAGCCAATTTCAATGATTGAAAAGACCATTAAATGGAGGGTTTTAGGAGAGTTATTGGATTTTTCAGTGACTATAATCGTTATTACATTGACAAAATCGTTACTTTTTACTTGTATTGGAATTGCTATTAGTAACTTTTTGTATACGACATTCATTTATAATTTTCTCAAGAATAAAATACCTTTTAATTATTCTTTATTTAAAAAATATAATTTTGTTGAATCGCTCGTTGATTTGAAAAAGTCATTTTCACTGACAGTAAGTTTCATTATTGAAAAAGTGTATGAGGTTGGATTAAATCTAGTGGTTGTTCAAGTATATACTAATGGTTTACTACCCTTATTTTCTACTACCCGAGTTTTATCAAATTCGTCATTGAGTGTGTCAAATATTCTGGCAATACCATTAATGCCTAATATTCAGAAACAATTTGCATTGAAAAATGAATCAGCAATAACGCAGCAAATGGTCATATTTTGGAGGATATCTACCTCTATGATTATTTTTGTGATAACTGCAGGGTTACCATTTTTCCCCTATTTGTTTAATACATGGACAGCAGGTAAGATAGATCTGAATATTACCTTAATGTGTTTTTTATTTATGGCTATTGTTTTTCAAAATTATGCCATAATGTTTACAGAGTTTTTTAAGAAAACGAATTTATCAAAGGAGATACTTACGTATAACATTTTAAAAGTATCATTAACAATAATAGGATTAGCCTTTTTTGGCTTTAATAATATTATTGAAGGAATGGGGATTGCCATTTTTATAGGAGAATTGTGTGGTTTAACTTACTTTTTTATTATTATTAGAAGAACTTTTTCTTCTAAAGATAGTTACCGTAAATTTTTCATGGCTTTTTTGCCTGTTATTTTATTTTCAATTACATTAATTTATTACGCATACACAGAAAAATATCTAATACTCGTTTTAGGAAATATTTTTATATTAACCTTGTCCTTGGTACCTAATATTTTAAATAGAAAAAAATGATTTTCAAGAGTTTTAAATTTTTTAGATCAGTAGTTCGAAGAATTAGGAATGTTATTTCGACAACTTTTTATTCTATTGTTATACCAAGTTTTGGTAATGGGAGTAAAATTTTCCATGGTTTTTATTGTCCAAGGGCTGACAAAATTCAAATAGGAGAAAATTGTTTAATTGATACTAATGTTAGTTTTGTTTCAGAATGTCCATCTGGTTTTTTGATTTTAGGAAATAATGTAAAAATTAATACAGGGGTTACTCTTGATTACTCTGGTGGGTTAGAAATTAAAGATAATGTTGTAGTATCCAGGGACTCTTATATACTGACGCATAGTCACGGGTACGATCCTCATTCTAAACCAGTACCAAAACCATTAACAATAGAATCTGATAGTTGGGTTGGAGCTAAAGTTATAGTAGGGGAAAATGTATCCTCTATTGGTTCTAATTCTGTAGTAGCTTCTGGGTCAGTGGTTACCAAAAATGTTGACAATAATTCAATTGTAGGCGGAAATCCAGCAAAATTTATTAAAAGCATATGATATTACTTTGTTTCATATGGTTTTGCTTTTTGTACTTTATTGTATACAAGACTTCGCCGTCTAAAAACCTTTTTTCTCCAACAAGATTCGTTGCCATTAAATACGCATTTTTTAACCTTCTATTTATATTCATGATATATGTTGATCCGAGTCTTTTTCCGGATGAAATTTTACGTGTCATTAATAAAGATATAGATAGTGCTTTTTTCACATATACAATTATTCAAACGATAGCTTTTATCTCTCTTGTCATAGGTATAAGAACCTATAAGTCTAATAAGGTTAAAAAGATAAAACTAATTGACGATAGTTATGTATCACTTAAATTTCTGGGAGTTGTTTTTTTCTTGGTAGGTCTCTTGTCTTATATAAATTTCCTTAATAGTTTAGGAGGGTTTGCATTTTTAATTAGTAACCTCTCTTCAAGACACGAATTAACCGAAGGATATAATATATCATTCTTTTTACCATTTTTTACATTAAGCGCACTGTTTCTAATATCTTGTATTAGTAAGAAGAATAAATTAATTGATAAGTTCATTTTAGCATTTATCTTGTTTGTATCAATAATTGTGTTTTCAAGTTTAGGTGGCCGTAAGAATACCTTGTATTTGATAATTACATTAGTATTTGGATATCATTTTCTTATAAAATCAATAAGTCTAAAGAAAATAAGCGCAATTAGAGTAATTTTAATAAGTTCGTTTATTGCTGTGTATATAGTATTTATACCTCTTTTAAGAAGTAATGAAGGGCTTGAGAAAGTACAGGAAACTAATATTGTAGAAAGTATCGAATTGGATAATTTAATATTTTCAATATCATACACTTATATTGATATTTTCGCAGCAAACTATTTTAATAGTGAAAATGCTTGGTATTTAAAGAGTGCAGGTGATGTTCCCTACATTTTATCATCAACTGGTAGTAATAAAAGTTATTTACCTCCCGTTGATGATGGATTATATTTCAGTAGTATCGTTAAGTATAGAAAACATTTTACTCCACCCACAGCAAGGAATGAGATGTATAGTAGTTCATGGCCTATTGAAAATTTTGGATTCTCGTATGCAAATTTCTTAATTCCTGGCGTTATCTTTTTCTTTTTTCTACAAGGTCGAATTTTTTCTTTTGTGTATGGATATCTAAGTGAGAATAATACGAGTACAATTATAATTTTCTTCTATGTATTTGTATTATTTAATTTTAATTTCAGTAATCTGAGATTAGTTCAATTAGTATTTATTTTGCCCATAATATCGCTAAGTATCTTTGTTTCTTATCTGCTCGGACGAAAACGAGGAAAGCTACAATAATTAAAAAATAAATTATGCAAAAACCTAAGATACTCATTTTTACAAGTTATTACTTACCAGGTTATAAGGCAGGGGGACCTATACGTTCTGTCTCAAATATAATACAGAACCTTGGTGAAGATTTTGATTTTTATGTAGTAACAAAAGATAGGGATTCTTTTGAGGATAAACCTTACGATTCAATTCTTGTAGATCAATGGAATACAATAGGGGATTATAAAGTTTTTTATGCGAGTGCAGCCTATTTAAATTTTAAAGGTATTAAAGAGTTGATTACAACTAATGATTATGATTGTATCTATTTGAATAGCTTCCTTAGCGTTAAATTTTCTCTTTATCCAGTCATTGCAAATAAACGACTAAGAAACCGTGCTAGTATTACATTGGCTCCTAGAGGTGAGTTTTCTAAAGGAGCCTTAGAACAGGGGTCAATTAAGAAAAAACTATTTATTTGGACATCTCGAATTTTTAAAATCCATAATAATGTAAAGTGGCATGCCTCTACAACGTATGAGGAAAAAGATATAGAAAATGCAATGGGCAATAGTGCTAGAAAAATTGTTGTAGCACCTAACATCCCTGCAATAGGTAATGGGATAACCCAAGATTCTAATGCACATGACTATAAAAATTTCAACTTAGTTTTCCTTTCTCGTATATCCAGAAAGAAAAATTTAGATTTTGCCTTAAACGTACTGAAAGAAGTGAAATTTTCAGTAGACTTTGATATTTATGGATTAATAGATGATCAACCCTATTGGAGTCAATGTTTAAAGATTATAGAGGAATTACCAGATAATATAAAAGTTCATTATCACGGTGTGATTTCGCACAAAGAAGTGACTGATAAGGTTGCACAAAGTGATTTATTTTTCTTGCCAACTAAAGGGGAAAACTATGGACACGCGATTGTAGAATCTTTGTTGAGTGGTACACCTGTTTTGCTCTCTGATCAAACTCCTTGGAGAGATCTAGAAAAAGCAGGAGTAGGTTGGGATATATCTTTGAAAGATCCTAACCTATTTTTAAAAGCATTGAATGATTATCATATTGAATTGTCTGAAAATCGTCAAATGTCTAGAAAACATATTTATGAATGGATTACTGAAAAAATCGATTTGAAAAATATTATTTTGAAAAATAAAAATATATTCATAAGTCAATCATCTTAAATAAATAGTAGTTACTTATGATTTTTATAGGAGATATTGCATTACCACATAAGGGGGCTATTAAAATTGATAGCTTACCAGATAGTTTTAAAAATAAAAAATGGTTAGCAAATTTAGAAGGCCCTTTATTAAAAGAAAAAGAAATCACAACAGACATTCATGGGGTTTATAATAATAATGAAGCTATACGTGAATTAAAAAATCATTTTGATATTGCAGCATTTACATTAGCTAATAATCACATCCTTGATAGTTCGACGATTAAAAAGACTATTCAGGGGCTTAATGATCTGGATATACCTTATGTTGGAGCTGGAGTAGATTCAAAAACGGCTAGTGAACATTTAATTATTAGAGAAGCACATACAGATGTTGTTATCTTGAATTTTGGATGGGAGGTTATACAATGCCCTATTGCTAAAGCTACCGGAGAAGGTGTAAATGCATTGACAAAGAAAAATGTAATACATCAAGTTAAGAAAGCATTGTCAGAGCATGCAAATAAGAAAATTATTTGCATTATGCATTGGGGTTATGAATTAGAAGCTGAACCACAACCTTTTGAAAGAGAATTAGCAAAAAAAATCATCGATTTAGGAGTTAGTGGTGTTATCGGAGCACATTCGCATAGGATAGGAGGGGTGGAGTTTTATAAAGGTGTACCTATCATATACAGTTTAGGAAATTGGTTGTTTAAACAGGGGTTTTATTATAATAGCAAATTAAAATTTCCAGATTTTTGTTCAATGGAACTTGCTTTTGAGTGGGATTTTGATTCTAATATAATGACGTATCATTTTTTTAAATTTGATCCTCAAGCGTCAACCTTAGTGTTTAGTCATTCTGAAAGCCATGAAAGTGCTACAATGTTGGATTATACTCCTTTTAAAGGGCTGAATTCAAAAGAGTATGAAAAATGGTATCGTAAAAATCATTATCATAAGAATAAAGGCTTACCCATTTATTATTGGAGTGATTCTCAGTTTAAAATAGTTTTGAAAAATAAGTTTAATAAATTCAGAGATTTATTAATATCATTTATAAAATAAAACGCTACATAAAAAATAGTATGTCACCTAAATTTGAATTAAAAGAATATGATCATCAAAACTTTATGAAGATTGTTTCATTGCAAGAAATACTTCTTTCAAAATTTTAATCTATGAGTATAGCAGTATATTTAAAAGAAAACCTTAAACATCTGAAGATTCCAGTATCTCTAGGTATTCTAATTAATAAGATACCCTATAGTTTACGTCCAGGTTTAAGTAAAATATATAGTAAAAGATTACATGAAATAAAATCAGAAGCTACATTTAGTACTAGTCAAGCACAAAATGCTATTTTATATAAAACTAAGAATCTTGTTCCTTCTCCCTCTGCCCCTCTTGATTTTTATAAAGAATACTATGATTTAAAAAAATTCAAGCCTTCTGATTTAAAGGAGTTTAGAGATATCAATAAAATTCCTATTGTAACTAAAGATATTCTTAAAAAATATGATATAGAGTCTAGAAGTAGCAATGTAAATGATAGATATGTTGTAAATACAGGGGGATCATCGGGAACACCATTTCTAATCCATTTTGTTTTTTTACTATATAACTTATCTACCTGTTCTTTTAATACTTTTGCAGTTTCACAATTACTATTATGAACTAAAACTTTATTTTTTCCTACATAATATGTGTGGAAGTCCTCAACTTCAAAATTATATACATTAAAATTTCCTTCTAAAAATTCAATTCTATCAATTGTAACGTTTGAACTATCAAAAAGAGTTAATAAATCTCCAACTTCTAGGTTTTCTGCTTTTACCCAATTATTATTGATTAAAAAAGGATGATCATTTGTAACTTCAATAAGTTCATTTTTGAAGTATATCCTGTAAAGGTGATTTCTTTCTAATGAAAATGTATTAATAACTTGTTTAAGAGAAGTACTTTTATTTTCTTTATCATAAGCCCATACTAAATCTCCCTTTTTTATGTCTTCAATATTTTTATAACCAGAGTCTGTTAATATTTGTGTTTCTTTAGGAAAACACCCACAATTTTTCTTAAGAAAACTAAAAACATCTGATGATATATCTTTAAATGTGTCACCATGTTTAACAATGATTTTGCCTCCTTTGGCTAATTTACCAATTGGTATTATCGTAAGTATATTAAAAACAACTTGTCCAGGTGTAGCCTCTGTTCCATCAAGATTTTCTCCTGTAACAATTTGATTAACTAACTCTACAGGTAACACATAATCTCCAACTTCTAACGCAGTTTGTTGATATTTCTGCATTTGAGTATTATACGACGCTACTGCTCTTTGTCTTTGATGATTTCTTTCAAGCCTATCATTTCTTTCTTCTTCAGTAGATTCCACATCATATGAACTCCAACTAAACCAATTACGATAGCCAAAGAGGAACTCAAGATGATCAGCTAAACTAAAATTACTCCCAGGATCTGTTTCTTCTAATCCATCTAAATCTATAAATCTAATAGGATTATTACCTGCGAATTGATATGGTGTATAATGAGGATAATTCTGAAATAAAGGATCTGTACTTAAAAATTTACCTAATCTAGGGTCATAAATCCTAAACCCATAATCGTATTGTAATCCTTCTCCTTTGATCTCATTATCTAACTCTTTCCCGTTAAACCCATACCTATAATCACTAGTGTTTGCGTGCCTTCCGGGTAGGAGCATGCCAAAAGGATAGTAATCATTGTAGGCAACAATGTCTGCATTAAAATAATTCAAAGAACTATTTGTAAAGGTAGGAATTTTTTTATCACTCACCACAGAAAGCACATTGCCTAAGTGGTTTGATAGTTCATACCGTTTGTCTCCTACTTCATTAGTATACGCATAAGAAACCATTGCATTTGCAAATAAACTTGGCACCCATATAGGATCATTTGCAATAGCAGTCATAGATACACCTCCAAATAGAGCAGTGTTTAGAGATTGGTTTGTAAAATCAAATGTATTGGTGAGTGTATTCTGCTCTGTAGTGGCTCTATAGATATATGATCGTACTTGAAAACTCGGACTATACGTACCTCCCAGCGTAGAGGTAGGGGTTTCTTCTACCGCTACAGAAGGGTCTAGTTGTTCTATGCTTTCTGTCATTACCAATAACCCGTTCTTTAGTGACAACGTAAGGTTATTAATTTTTAGCGTGACAGCATCTACATTTTTTGTGTCTGTCTCAGGTACAAAATCTGTATCAAAAATATTGGTACTAGACACAGCAATGACATCTGCTTCAGAAAAACTAATAGTTGTTGTAATATATTTGGTTTTTATTTTATCTCCTGTGGTCGTTTGTGTAATAATATATACAGGATAGTATCTATTATTTACATTTTTAAAATAGGTGTCTAATCTATTTTGTTGTACGATATCATTAACGTCTTTTCTACTAAAAGCTAGTGAGGCAACAGAAATAGAATCATTATCTGCCAGTGCTTCATTGAGACCAAATTCTATAATTTGCCCAAAGTTTACAACGCCAAACTTGTTTTCTCGCAATGCACTGTTACTTGTCTGCCATTGGGTACTTCTATTACTTCCCAACTCCAATACCATATCACTATCTTCTGTTAATCCTAAGATGTTTTGAGAAGTGATGTCTATACTATTTTTTTGTATTCCTAATCTGCTACTGCCATAGATATGGTGTTCTTTATTTTTTATATCTGTAAACGTATCGTTTTCATACTCTTCATCATTGGCTATGGTTTCAAAAACACTTAAGACATTTCCTTGGGCATCTCTAGCATAACGTGTTGTCACAATATCCCCTTGATCTGGAAGTATGGTCTTCGAAATACGATTACCTAATCCGTCATACTTAAAGAGCGTGGTCTGCGTCACAGGTAGGTCAAATCCATTTTGGTATTTTTCTACCTTTTCTACTTTTCCATCAACACGCCAGAATATTTTGAGTTTTTCTGTTTTGTCTTCTATCAATTGTCCTATTTCATCATACACATAATTATGAGAATCTATATCTAGAGGATCATACGTAATTCCTATTTGTGCTTCCTGATCATCTAGGTCTTCCTGGAAAGTAGTCGCTTCAGTGGCATCATTGACAAGGGTGAGTTGGTTCGTATTTTCTTTATAGTGATACGTGAAGTCATCCATTTGTTGCAACACGCCATTTTGTATTGCTTTTCGCGAAAGCGTATCCAAGTTTCCATTACGATCATAACTATAGGTAGATTCATATCCAACCGTAGACGACGTATTATTACCCACAACAAGTTGTGATTGCATAGATTTAATACGGTTTAACTGGTCATAGGTGTAATTATTAACTCCTGCCGCCAACATTTGATCTCCAGACTCACGGATACTGGTCACCATCTGGTTAATATTACCGTTGTAGAGGGTATTTGTAGCTGGTGTAGATAATGCGAGCGTTCCACTTGCGAGCGTTCCAACAGGACTATAATCGCCATTGTAATATCCGAGTGAGTATCCAAAGGCATCTCTAGCCACCATTGCATTTGCAACACCATTTTTACCATCTTGTCCAAAATCATTGGTAGGATCTTCTATATACTCTCCATTTACAGATTTTAACCAACCTTGTAAAGTATAGACATAATCCATCCCTTGTACATCTTTATCTCCTACTTCCATACGGGCCATAGGGCCATGATCATAGTACTTATAGGAAGCATCCTGTTCCCATACATAGCCATCTTGAGAGGTATAGACTTCTGTAATACGGTTATCTGCATCATACGCATATTTGTGTATAAACTGATCTTGTTGTCCTTTTTGATAGGCGACTTGTTTTACATTACCACTTATAAGATCATAGTCATAGTTTACACTCTTAATATGACGATTATTACCTGCAAGATATAGCTCTGGATAAAAGTTAATTAGTTCTTTTACATTGCCATGGATATCGTAATTATAAAATATCGCATTTGTAAATTGAGGCCCTTGATTGGTTTGTAATGTAGGAAGCTTATCATAGTACAATACGCCTGTAACACGGTTACGTAGGCTTAATGGTGCTATAGGATCATCAAAAAGATCTGTAGAGTCATCTATAGACGAATTATTGCCTGGAAATGGTTCTAGTGTTACTGGTGAATCATAGACTGTTTGTGTAATCTCCTGACGTATGGCATCATTAAGATCGAATCCATTTACTCTTGAATACTGATTATTAAGGGTTTCTTTTTCTAAACGCCCTTGGTCTGTGATACGATATTGTTCATCCTGAGGAGCTATTTCTCCAGCTTCTGTAATACGCCCTAAACCGTCATAAGTAGTATAACTGAATCGTTCTGAATTTTCAAAAGTAGTGTTATTGTCTCCATAATCTACAAAATTTACATTGTAGATTTTTCTATTAGCGTATGCTAAATTCAAGTCAATTTGTAGTGCTTCTCCAGGTTGCGTTTCTGGAGTCGTTCTCATCAACTCATCATTTTTATAATAATTTACTTGTCCATTAGAACGTTCTATTTTTAACACATCCCCTAATTGGTAAAATAAACCACCTAGACTTGCTCCGTTAACATAAGGTATTGCACGATGAGCTCCATCTGAACCAGTATACGTGTAAAATGTGTACGACATAGCACGGTGTGCTGAAACACCTGTCCAGTCTGCATTTGCATAACTTAAACCAAAAGCTACAGCTCTATTAGAATCTGTACTTACAGCGAGGGTTCTCTCCAAATATCCATCACCTATCATGAACTCTTCACTAAGTGCTTTTTTCCAGCCGCTATTTAATTTTGTAATTTCTTTCCCATCAATAGACACATTATAGCTTTCTGGATTTGGTCCTGTAAGTTTTAATGTTCCAATCGCAGCATCTTGCCAAGCATTTTGAGAGGCAATAATTCTTCCTAAATCGTCATAGGCAAAACGGGTGATGCCTCCATCAGGTGTTTGTTGCCAAACGAGTTGGTTTAAACTATTGTATCTGTATTGGGTCTCCAGATTATGATCTGGAATTAAATCATCATTTTCACTTACATTAGCATTAGGCTGAGCAATGTCACGATGTGCATCTATTTGAGTATGTAGGTTTTGATCTGCAATGTCAAAACGGTCGACACCTTGAGGAGGTACTGTTTGGGCGAGGTTACCTGCTTGATCATAATAATAGAGTGTATATTGATGCTCCTCATCTGTATAAGTTATATCTAGATGCTCTACGGCATCTCCCACCGCTTCTTCTAGATAGTTTACAATAAAGGCTTCTCTATATTCGTTTAATAATTCTTGATACGCTTCAGATTCATACGTAGCTGCAATCCCAGCCAAAAAGTCTACACAATCATCTACGATTTGCACAGGGTAATATCCTACAATAGGAGCAGGAGGACAAATAGCGTGTTGTTTTAAATAGATATTATTTACATATCCTGTCCAAGTTTGAAAAGATGGGTCATTATGATGTTGTACATAATAATTTGAGTAGGCATTTATCACATCATGTATTCCATTATAGCCATACCTAAGATTTGTATTCCCAAATTGAGCTAGACTTAGATAATTATTACTGTATATACTAGATATTCCTAAGGTTTCTATATAATAAATATAAGAAGTCACTAGGTATTGTAAATTTAAATTACAGAATTGGTTTTGGTAAAAATCGGTAAGCGTTACACCGCTTATTGTTTGAGATTCTAATTCAACTCCATTGGTAGGAATCTGAAAACTCATAAAATCCAGATATGCTTGATATCCACTAGTACAACTTACAGGAATTACTGGTTGTACAATACACGTACCACAGGCTATCTCTCCATTTGGTATTGTTGAAGTTGGAATGACATTAATACGTCCACCAGTATTAGCTGTTCTTTGGTTTTCCCCAGTAGGGAGATCTGGGAGATCTCCTGGGTTATCTGGATTATCTGGAATAGGGTCTCCATCTGTACACGAATCTGTATGAGATGTCCAGGTAAGTTGACAGAAA
>CAKZKZ010000291.1 GCA_937124495.1 uncultured Dokdonia sp.
AATTTCAGTAATTATTAATCAATATATCAGGCCATGAGTATAGGTGTTGTTTTTTCTGGAGGAGGTATGAAAGGAGTGGCACATATAGGTGTTATAAAAGCTTTAGAAGAGTTTAAAATTAAACCTACTCATATTGCAGGTACAAGTGCTGGGGCTATTGTAGGAGGATTATATGCTCAAGGCATACCTTGGGAAGAAATGATGTATTTCTTTAAAAATACAGATATATTTTCCCTTAAAAGATATGCGAATAGAAAACCAGGCTTTATAGATTCTTTAAAATTTTATGAAGACCTCTTAGCATTTTTCCCTACCGATTGTTTTGAAGACTTACAATTGCCCTTATACATCACTGCGACAGATATCATAAAAGGAGAAAGTTATATTTTCAACAAAGGAGAACTTATACGTCCACTTCTTGCCTCTGCATCTTTCCCTGGTGTTTTTACGCCTGTCAAAATTAATAACAACTATTATATTGATGGTGGGGTCATTAATGACTTTCCTTCGGGAATTTTAAAAACTACTTGTGAGTCTATCATTGGAGTATATGTAAATCCATTATCTACTATTGAGATAACGTCCATCAAACATTCGTATCAAGTACTACGTAGAGCGTATGAAATCAATTTACATCATCATGCAAAACAAAAGTTTCAACCTTGTAATGTGTTGATTTCTCCAGATACACTATCCAAATACGGAACATTTAGTATGAAAAACATTGATCAAATTTTTAATATAGGGTATCAATGGGCAGTAAAGGAATTAGAAAAAAATGCACACCTCTTACTCAACACTAAGTAATAGTCTTTATGTGAGCTATCTGTATTTTCACTTTTTTAAAGAGACGAATCTTTTTCTTCTTCTTGTTTTCTTTTTAAGGCTTCTTTCTCTTTTTTCTTAAAATATCTTTTGAAAAAAATAGACGTTTTTAAAGCCTCCATATTTTCATTAAAGTTTGCGGCACCTTCTTTTATATGATGCATCGTACTATCAATATTCTTAACCAGATTCTCATCTGTAGTTAGATGATGTAACGTGCCTTTTCCATTTGTGATACGCGTTGTTATAGTATCTAGGGAAGCACTTACTTTTTGTATCTCTAGACTCGCGATTGCTACATTTTCAATAATTTTTTTAACACTCTGTCCTTGTATACTGTCTGCGAGTAATACCCCTACAATACTATTTTCCATATCAATATGATCAATAGTTTTTGATAATTCTTGAGTCATTGTAAATATATCTCTACTAGATATCTTCAAATTTTTAATCGTACTCTTTACATCATTTGATACTTCTTTATCATGTAATAAGGTCGCTATTGTTCCATCTCCTTGTAATATTTCAGTGGTGATTTTAAGTAAATCGGCAGAGAGTAATGCTAAGTTTTGGTTTGTTGCATTAAGAGTTGTGAGCATATTGTCTGTACTCATACGACTATAACTAGCTATGGTATCGCCAGAAGTTACAAGAGGTGAATTTCCTTCTCTAGGAATGATATTTATAATCATATTTCCCACCAATCCATCTGAACCAATGGTTGCTACGGCATCTTTCTTTAAGTATTGTATCATACTCTCTTTAAGTGACATCTCTACTAGAATAAGGGTGTCAGATCGCATTTTAATCGCATGAACAGTTCCTATATCAATGCCTGAATACCGTACATTATTACCTATTTGCAAGCCATTTACATGAGCAAACTGTGTATGAATTTTTATGGTGTTTGAAAATATATTTTGTCTATTTCCAATGAGGTATAAAACAATCACAAGCAGTATGGTTCCAGCTATGACTAAAACTCCTAGTCGTATTTTATTTTTAGACGATTTTTCCATAGGTCATATTATTTAAAGAACACTTTAATTTTTGGATCCTCAGAAGAAGACAATTCTGCATAGGTACCTTCTGCATAATCAACACCATCTACCAATAGTATAATTCTATTAGAGATCACACGTGCACAATCAACATCGTGCGTTATAATGAGTGATGACGTTCCATAGGTGTCTTGTATACTTCTCATTAATTGTATAATCTCTTTTGCTGTAATAGGATCTAAACCTGTTGTAGGCTCATCATAGAGCATGATATTAGGTTTCAGGATCAACGCTCTAGCTAGTGCGACTCTACGCTTCATTCCTCCTGATAATTCTGAAGGCATTAAATCTATAGCTTCAGTCAACCCCACATTTTCTAAAGCTTCGTATATGAGGTGGTTTGTGCTTTCGCGAAAGCGTAATTTATCACGATGTCTACGTAAAGGAAATTCTAGATTTTCACGTACCGTCATCGAGTCATACAAAGCGCTTCCTTGAAATAGAAATCCAATTTCTGTACGCAAGAAATCTAATTCTGTTTGCCCTAATGCTGTAATATCTTTATCCCGTATCTGAATACTGCCAGAACTTGCTTTCATTAATCCTACAAGACACTTGATCATCACCGATTTGCCAGAGCCAGATTTCCCCATAACCACTACATTTTCTCCAGGGTATAGTTTAAGATTAAACCCATTAAGTACTTGATGATCGCCAAAACTTTTATACAAGTCTTTGATTTCTAAAACGGGTGATATGTTGGTTGTTGTTTCCATTAAATTTCAAAAAAGATATCAGATATAAATACAGCAATAAAATCGACGATAAACAGAAGCATAGACGCATAAACAACTGCTGAGTTGGATGCTTCTCCAACACCTAAAGTGCCTTTTTTACAGTGATAGCCTTTATAACATCCTATAAGACCTATCATAAAGCCAAAAAAGAATGTTTTTATCGTTGCAGGCAAAACATCTCCAAAGGATAAGGCTTCAATAACTTTATTAAAATAGAGTATAAACGAAACACTCCCCTTCGAATATTCTACCAAAGAAGATCCTACAAGAGCAATAGCATCTCCAAAAATGACTAATAATGGAAGCATTAATGTGGTCGCTGTGATACGTGTAACAACCAAGTATTTAAAAGGATTTGTTCCTGATACTTCCATCGCATCTATTTGCTCTGTCACGCGCATCGATCCAAGTTCTGCCCCAATCCCTGACCCAATCTTTCCTGCGCAAATAAGGGCTATTACAACGGGGCCTATCTCTCTTACAATAGATATACTCACCATAGATGGCATCCAGGAAACTGCTCCAAATTGTAATAACGTAGGGCGTGATTGAAGTGTAAAAACAAGCCCCAGTATAAAGCCTGTAACTCCTACTAATAAAAGAGATTTATTTCCAATGGCATAACACTGCTTTAATAGCTCATTTGTTTCATAAGGTCTCTTAAAGAGTTCTTTAAAATACCGCAATGCAAAATAAGAAATATCTCCAATCTCAATTAAAAACTCACGTACCTTTATTGGATATATAATTTTAAGTTGCATATCCCAAATGTAATGGCAGAAAACAACCAGAACTATGATATTGATCAGCTATAGAAGGTAGTATGCGATGGTTCGCTTTCGCGAAAGCATATCCTACATTTTTTAATCTTTCAAAAAAAACGTTGGTTTCTTTATTTTTGAAATCAGTTCATCCACTCCCGAGTTTTTAAAAATCCTAGAAGAAAAAGAGGTGGGTCGTGTACTAATCACATTGATATCTGCGTGTAAAACCTCATCAACAATCTGAAGTTGTTTTCCCTTATCATCTGTACGTTGCGAAAGATGAAAATAAGGAACATTACTTTGATCAAAATCTTTTGCAATCTGCCTCACTTCCTCTTTTTTATATAAAGGCTCAGATTCAGAAAGTCGTAATACAGAGACAGTAATTGATTTCCTATCAATGATTTTAAACGCTTTATCAAAAATATAACTAGAATACACATTTTTCTGATCCAATACTAAAAGTACATGGTGTATAGATACGTAACTATAATTGTCTGGAATGATACATACAGGACAATCTACTTTACGAACAACACGTGTGCTATGGCTTCCAAACAATCGTTCTGTAAAATTAGACTTTCCATCTGCCCCCATTAAAATACAATCTATATTATAGGCTTTAACAGCTTGTTGTATTGCATCTGTAAAAACATCATAATCTACAAGATCTGTAAATATAAAGTCTTCTTCTGCATAGGTCTTTTCAAGGTATGCAACCTTTTTTTTGAGTTTACTTTTTGAAGAAGACAATATCGTATCATATAGAGTCTCATCATTAGTTGCAGCCATCAAGTTATCTGTGGTATACTCCCATACTTTAACGATATTCAAAAAATAGAAATGACAGGATTGTCCACTAAAAAATTGCATCGCATACGTCGTCGCATTTATAGAATACGATTCAAAATTTGACAAAATGAGTATATTTTTCATAGTTGCGTTATTATATGTCTCAAAGCTATGCCTCAAATATGATGAAAGCTATGATAAATATCAGGTATGAAAAGTGCAAACACCTATTTTCTATACAGACATTAAAACTTAAAAGGTGATATAAATCACCTTTTGCAGTGATTTAGGAGCGTATTTTTGAGGGCTGAAAATGCATACGTATCAAGTTGTAAAACACCCCCAAATCAATATACAATGATAGACCATAACCCGATGCAACATTTCCATAAATGGTTTTATGAAGCAGACGAACTCTACAAAGATCGAGAGCCTAATGCCATGTCTTTGACTACTATTGGGCTTGATAATTATCCAAAAAGTAGAATAGTTTTACTCAAAAAATATACTTGGGAAGGGTTTATTTTTTTCACGAATTATGAGAGTGATAAAGGCTTAGCCATTACGCTTAATCCTAAAGTTTGTCTCTTATTTAATTGGACTCATTCCAATAGAATGATTCAAGTCTCTGGAAAAGCTTTTAAAATAGCTAAAGAAGTATCTAGTAACTACTTTGATCTAAGACCTAGAGAGAGTCAACTTGGAGCTTGGACCTCTCAACAAAGTCAAGTAATTGCTTCTCGAAACGTACTACAAGATCGTTTTTCAAAATTTGAAAATCAATTTAAAAATAAAGAAATCCCAAAACCTGAATTTTGGGGAGGCTACCTTATAAAACCAACTGAATTTCATTTTCACCAAACGCAAGATCAAGAATTTCGTTGCCAAGAAAGTTATTATTTAAAAGAAGATTACTCTTGGTCAAAAGACACACAAATTCGTTTAAACACATATTAATATGTCATTACAAAATATAACACCTGCTCAAGCAGTCGCTAAAATTAAATCTGGTCAACGTGTCTTCTTTCAAGGAGCCGCAATGACACCTAATCTTCTTATTGAAGCTTTATGTGATCGTTATAAGGAATTGAAAGATGTAGAAATCATTCAAGTACACACAGAAGGGAAAGCCCTATACACGCAAGAACCCTACAAAAATTCATTCAATGTGAATAGTTGTTTTGTTGGAGGCAATGTACGTCAAGCCGTTAATGAAGGAAACGGAGATTATATTCCCATATTCTTAAGTGAGATTCATTTACTTTTTAGACGTAATATCCTACCGCTTGATACAGCATTCATCCAAGTATCTCCACCAGATCAACATGGATATTGTTCTTTAGGAACTTCTGTAGATATAACACTTCCCGCTGTAGAAACTGCAAAAACTGTTATTGCTCAGATAAATCCTAATATTCCTCGTACTCATGGCGATGGCATTATTCATATAAGAGATCTTGATTATACGGTATATTGCGATAGTCCGTTGAGTGTTTCTGGAAGTGTAACAATTTCTGAAATAGAAGCTCGTATTGGAGAGAATGTAGCAAACCTTATTGAAGATGGTGCTACATTACAAATGGGCATTGGTACTATTCCTAATGCAGTATTAAATAATTTAGGAAACCACAAGCGTCTAGGTATACATACAGAAATGTTTTCTGATGGTATTCTCCCTTTGGTAGAAAATGGTGTTATTACAGGAGAAGAAAAAGTAGTGAAAAATGGAAAAATCGTTACCTGTTTTGCTGTAGGTTCAAAGAAATTATATGACTTTGTAAATGACAATCCGCTAGTACATTTTAAAGAAGCAGCATATACAAATGATACATCCATTATTCGTCGTAATCCTAAGGTTACTGCTATAAACAGCGCCATTGAGATTGATTTAACGGGTCAAATATGTGCCGATACTATTGGAAACCGTCAATACAGTGGCGTAGGAGGACAAATGGACTTTATACGTGGTGCTTCTTTATCTGAAGGAGGTAAACCTATTTTTGCAATGCCATCTACCACGTTAAAAGGTATTTCTAAAATAACACCCTACTTAAAAGAAGGAGCTGGTATCACAACAACAAGAGCACATGTACATTATGTCGTTACTGAGTATGGCGTAGCCAACTTATTTGGAAAAAATCTAAAACAGCGAGCTAAAGCCCTTATACATATTGCACATCCACAATTTAGACAACAGCTAGAACAAGAAGCTTTTAAACGATTTGGTAGTCATGTATACTCTTTAGTATAGTCGTTGTTCGCTTTCGCGAAATGTAGTAAAGCAACAATGTATACTGAGTAATGCTCGAATATAAAACGTCATCAAACAGTCATTACATAGTATACTTACGTGGTATATTCTTAATAATTTTTGTTATAAATTAGATAGAAAAAATTCATTTTAAACGCTTTGCTATAACTGATTTATATCATCTTTTTTGAGTGTGAATTGGCCTATTTTTAAGTATCATTTAAAACAGAAAACGATGAGAAAAAGAACGCCAGTGTATAGTATCATGACAGCAAACGTAGTCAGTTTAAATACAACCGATAGTTTAGAAAAGGCCGAACAGCTTTTTAAAAATAATAACATAAGGCATATTCCTGTTGTCCAAGGAAAACGTATAATAGGAATTTTGAGCTATACTGATTTACTAAGAATAAGTTTTGCTGATGCGACAGGAGAAGACGAGCAAAATATAGACACCACTGTCTATAATATGTTTACTATAGAACAAGTAATGGCAAAAAAATTGGTGACCGTTACCTCAGATACTACCATTAAGGAGGTTGCAGAAATACTTGCCAAAAAAGAATTTCACGCACTCCCTGTAGTCGACAATGATACACTCATAGGAATCGTGACGACAACAGATTTAATAAATTATTTACTAGAGCAATTTTGAGGTTATTGTTCTTGATAACGTCAGGGGAATATTGGGTACAACCAGTATTCCCTTTGACTTTTATAAGCCTGGCTATATAAGATAACCATAACATACTTCTGAAATACTTACCTCCTCTTATACATACTATTAAGTATATTCACCACATCATCACTATCTAAAAAATATCAAGCATGAACTATGTAAAATCAATAATAAGTGTATTAATAGTAGTCACTATGATCAGCTGTAAGTCTAACGAAACAGAAAAAAATCCTTTATTAAATAACCATTGGGAGACAGAAATCAAACTAGATGGAACGAACAAATGGACGGCAAACAATGAAACGACAGAAGGTGTTAACAAAATGCTAGACATATTAGAAAATCTACATACAACTCCTGCCCTAGACTATTCTGCTTTAGGAAAAGATCTGAAAAGTGAGATTAACATCGTGATCCAAAAGTGTTCTATGAAAGGCCCATCACATGATAATCTACATGTATTGCTAATGCCATTAATTGACAAAGGAGATGCCCTACAAAAAGCAAGAAGTATTGAAGAAAACAAAGCCTTGGTAGAGAGTATCTTTTATCATTTAAAAGGATATGAACGGTATTTTGTATAACAGTATATAGAACTTCCCGCCTAGAAAGGTGGCGTGCTGAGCACTTCGACAAGCTCAGTGTTACACTTGTCGGAGTAAAGGATTGAAGGAAGTGTTTATGCTACATACTACCTAAATCATATTCATATACACATTGTATTAAAAAAATAGAGTAGTGTTCTATTCTAGAGTACTACTCTATTTTCAACACACCTGAATAGCATTTTAATTCTCGCGAAGGCGGGAATCTCATGATTTTTATTAAAATGCAAAAAGGAAGTGCTATCATAATGGGGTATGCCTTTTCCCCGCCCCTAAAGGATGGACATATTCTCTAAATGTACAGCACACGGTATCTAAAGGAAATATCAATGAAATTTTCAGCTCTTCTTTAAACTGACAATATGTTTAGTCCTGATTCTTGATTCCTTTTAATCCTGAGTCTACTTTCGCGAAAGCGAAAACTCATATAAGCCATCTCTAAAAATCTTTCTTTCTACTTTTTCTATACATATTCAATACTGGTAAAACGACCCAGAATGATAAGGCGGTCATCGATAGTAAAAGCCCAAGTCCAGTTCCAAAAAACTTTTGAAATACAGCACCTGTATATCCCAACAATGCTGAAATATCGAGCTTTAATAAAATTAAAATACGTGATAAATCAATAGGATTAAACAGCGTTGCTCCTATGGAGAATGAGTCTAAGGGATATGATTGAAATGCAATCAGTGACATTAGAAAAAGACCATCGTAAATAACTGCCATAAACAACCAAAGTAAAATGGAATAACTAAAGCCTTTGATCTTATTCTCATTGTACAAGGCAATATTAAAAGCAAGCGCTGTAAATATGAATGTTAGAAACGTTCCTGTAACGAGCAATAGTACAAAGTCCCATATTTCATTAGACTGAAATAAACCATACAGTATAAAAGGAATCCCTAATCCAATCACCAGACTCATAGAAAGAGATAATGCGACACCCAGATACTGTCCTATAAAAATGGAAGATCGTTTAATTGGCTGTGCAAGTAATAACTCTGTAAACTCCTTAGAATTATAATAGTACATAACGCCAAAGATGGTTCCGATGAGAGGTACTAAAATGATGATCACATTCATCAGCGTAATCACTGCTTTAGAAAGGTCGTTGTTCAAAAAAAGGAGTACACAACCAAGCAATAGATAAAACAGTAAGTAGACATAACTCCAACGGCTACGGATCAAATCAAAAAAACTATATTTTAATATTTTAAGCATCGTCGTGAGTTAATAAGTTAGCAATAGCATGTTCAAAATTAGATGCCTGAGTTTGCGCTTTAAGTGCATCTATATCTCCTTTAAAATACACTTTCCCCTCTAGTAGAAATACAATCTCGTCTGCAATCTCTTCTACAAAACTCATAATATGAGAGGTGATTAAAATGATTTTCCCTTTGGCTTTCTCTTCTGCAATCATCTCTTTTAAGTGTATCATGGCAATAGGATCTAGACCAGACGTAGGCTCATCTAATATAATAATAGGACTATCAAACATTAACGTAAGTACCAAGTTGACCTTTTGCTTTGTTCCTCCAGAAAGAGTATTTAGTTTTTTAGATAAAAAAGGCTCTAGTTTGAATAACGATATTAATTTGTCATCGGCTCCTGGACGATTACGCAAATCTTTAATCATCGCAATAAGCTCTTTTACTTTAAGATTTGCTGGGAAATTGGCTATTTGAGGTAGGTAATCTATCTGATCCCTATATTTCCAGCCTTTCTTGATGGATATATCATCTACACATAATTCTCCTTTATCAGGGATTACCATACCTAATATAGATTTAATCAGGGTCGTTTTACCAGAGCCATTAGGACCTAATATGGCGACGACTCCTTTTTGGGCAATGTCCAAATCGACTCCTTTAAGTACTTGATTTTTCCCAAATCGCTTATGTAATTGCTTTATTGTAATCATTGGTAGCGTTTCATTTGTGGTGACATATCTAGTAAGTTATCTGGTGTAAATACAGGAGATACTTTTTCTGAAAAATCGATAATATCAATAAATAGACTTCGCATTAATATGATGGTTTCTGGCGTCTGATTAACGATATATGAAAATAGTTTTACAGGCCGGTATGGCACATCTCCTACTCCATCTTTGTCTAGATCATAGCCTGTATATCCGCTCCAGTAATTATGTTGAAATACATTATCATTGATCTTACTGTGATAAGAAATATCAAAGGAGTTATAGAGAAAATTATTTTTTTCAAACACATTCGTATAACAAGCCCCTAATACTTTAATAGCATATCCATTACGAATGAAGTCATTGCTACTATACGCCACTCTATTGGAGCCTTCTATGTTTATGGCTACGGTATTTTCTTCAAATACGTTGTCTTTAATCTCGGCGTCATTTATTTCTTTTAGCAATAAGCCAAAAGCCGCTGTTCCCCAATTCTTCTTGAAGGTATTCTGGATCATTTTAATTCGTTTGGAAAACATGACGGCGACCCCTGCCCCGTTATTTTCGAACGTATTATTTGTATATACATCATCATTAGAAAACATAAAATGCAATCCATATCTCAAATTACCCGTACTTATATTTTCATTGATGATGATATTATCTGAAAACTCAAGGTAGATCCCATCGCGTACTTTCTGTACGATATTGCGTTCTACCACTACATTTTTTGAATACCAGAGTTGAATGCCATTACCTGAGTTATATTCATCTTGCGCATCCCCTATCACT
>CAKZKZ010000292.1 GCA_937124495.1 uncultured Dokdonia sp.
TGTAACTTTGGATAAGCGTTTTGAATTAAATAAGTTAGATCCTACTTTATATACAAAAGTAAATGACTTAAAAGACGGAGCGGTATCACTTGTATTTAATGATCCTAGTCGTACAGGGAAGACACGTTATAAAATTATGACTGTGAATAATAGATTAGAAGAGCATAAAGCTGACTATTCTAAAGATTACATTAAAATAAAAGATTTAGCCCTTAGAGAAAAGCAGATTAAAGCAATCTCAGAATGGCAAAAAGAAAAGATAGAAGAGACATACATAAAAGTAAACGGAGGAAACCGTGACTGTGAATATGTAAGTAACTGGTTGAAAAATTAAAAAATATGTCAGACGTAGCTGCTATAAATCAATTAGTAGAAAAACATAAAAAACTTAAAGCTGAAATTGCAAAAGTAATTGTAGGACAAGAAAAAGTTATAGATGAAATTCTTTTATCTATATTTTCTGGAGGTCATGCTTTATTAATAGGAGTACCTGGTCTTGCAAAGACATTGATGGTAAATACCATCGCTACAGCATTAGGATTAGAATTTAAGCGTATTCAATTTACACCCGACTTGATGCCGAGTGATATTTTAGGATCAGAGATTTTAGATGAATCTCGTCAGTTTAAATTCATAAAAGGCCCTATTTTCTCAAATATTGTCTTAGCAGATGAGATCAATCGTACACCTCCTAAAACCCAAGCAGCACTTCTGGAAGCAATGCAGGAGCGTACTGTTACGGTAGCGGGAAATAGATATCCATTAAGTTCGCCATACTTTGTACTCGCTACACAAAACCCAATTGAGCAAGAAGGAACCTATCCTTTACCAGAAGCCCAATTAGACCGTTTTATGTTTGCCATCAACCTTGATTATCCTTCATTCCAGGAAGAAGTAGATGTTGTAAAGGCAACCACGTCAGATCATAAGCCTACAGTTAATTCGCTTTTTTCAAATCAAGAAATTATTAATTTCCAGCAATTAATTCGTCGTATCCCTGTAGCAGATAATGTGATAGAATATGCGGTGCAATTAGTTAGTAAAACAAGACCTAAGACTGAGGCTGCAACGCAAATGATACATGATTATGTAGATTGGGGAGCTGGACCAAGGGCTTCTCAAAATTTGATATTAGGGGCTAAAACACATGCAGCTGTCAACGGAAAATATTCACCAGATATAGAAGATGTACAAGCAGTGGCTACAGGAATTTTACGCCACAGATTGATTAAAAATTACAAAGCAGAGGCAGAAGGATTAAGTATAGAAGATATTATTAAGAGCTTATTCTAAGATTTTCGCTTTCGCGAAAACAATGCTAAATTATATAGAATACAAAAGCACCACATTATTTTAATAGAATAGTGTGGTGCTTTTTTTTGCTTTAACGCTTCGCTCTCCCTATGGTCGTGAATCTCACAAGTTCGATTTCGCGAAAGCGGAAAAAACCTAGCTTTATCGATAACGATGTAGTTATCTAACATATATTTAATAATATTTCTTTTTCGCGAAAGCGAAAAATACCTTAATAATGAATCCGCTAAACTTCCTCAAATTGCACAATTTTATAGAATTGATAATTTGACCCCTACTTTTTTATCGATTTGATTTTTTTTTAATGAGAATTTTATGGTTTTCGCGTTAAGTTTATAGCCACTTTATCGACAGATTCACTGTTGTCTTTCTCACTGCGATTTTGTAAATTCGCTAGATTGAATAAATTCATTAATAACCCGTAAATAACCTAATAACACCAAAAGCATATGGCATTTGATATAGAAATGATCAAGGGAGTCTACGCAAGGATGGCAGAGCGTGTAGATACAGCTCGTGATCTTGTAGGAAGACCATTAACCCTTTCTGAAAAGATTTTATACTCTCACTTATGGGAAGGAACCCCTTCAAAACCATACGAAAGAGGTGAAGATTATGTAGATTTTGCTCCAGATAGAATCGCTTGCCAAGATGCTACAGCTCAAATGGCGCTGTTACAATTTATGCAAGCTGGTAAAACTAAAGTCGCTGTTCCTACCACGGTACATTGTGATCACTTGATTCAAGCAAAAGAAGGTGCAGGAAAAGATTTATTACGTGCTAATGATGTAAGTAAAGAAGTATTTGACTTTTTAGAGTCAGTATCTAATAAATATGGAATTGGTTTCTGGAAACCAGGCGCAGGTATTATTCACCAAGTAGTTTTAGAAAATTATGCCTTCCCAGGAGGAATGATGATTGGAACAGATTCACATACTGTAAATGCAGGAGGTCTAGGAATGATCGCTATAGGAGTAGGAGGAGCAGATGCTGTAGATGTGATGGCAGGGATGGCTTGG
>CAKZKZ010000293.1 GCA_937124495.1 uncultured Dokdonia sp.
CTTAGCTACTTCCATAAAGTGATTCATCCCTATTGCCCAGAAAAATGATAAGCGTGGTGCAAAGGTATCGATGTCCATTCCTGTTTTTAATCCTGTACGGATGTATTCCAAACCATCGGCTAGGGTGTATGCCAATTCTATATCGCAAGTAGCACCAGCTTCTTGCATATGATAGCCCGAAATAGAAATAGAATTGAACTTAGGCATCTCTTTTGACGTATATTCAAAAATATCTGAGATAATACGCATGGAAGGAGTCGGTGGGTATATATAGGTATTACGTACCATAAATTCCTTCAAAATATCATTTTGGATCGTACCAGACAGTTTTTCTAGTGAGACGCCTTGTTCTTCGGCGGCAACGATATAGAAAGCCATAATTGGGAGCACAGCTCCATTCATGGTCATGGATACTGACATTTGATCTAATGGAATTTGATCAAAAAGTAATTTCATATCCTCGACAGAGTCTATCGCTACTCCTGCTTTTCCTACATCTCCAACCACACGTTCATGATCACTATCATACCCACGATGCGTAGCAAGATCAAAAGCGACAGAAAGACCTTTTTGACCCGCAGCAAGGTTACGTCTATAAAACGCATTGCTTTCTTCTGCGGTGGAGAATCCTGCATATTGACGAATGGTCCAAGGTCTACGCACATACATGGTGCTATAGGGACCTCGTAAATTAGGCGCTATACCGGCTACAAAATCTAAATGCTCTAGAGTATCTATATCTTCTTTTGTATATGATTTTTTAAGATCAATAGTTTCAGCGGTAGGTGTAGTTTCTCTATCCGCTCTTTTTGTTGATGCGGTGTGTAAAGAGTCTAGGGTGATATGGTCTACTTTCTTTCTAGTCATTAGTTTTGTTGCGATTCTTGCGGTGTTATATTTAGAATCTGTTGGTAATAACCATCTAGGGCTACAAACAAAGCTAGATATCGATCTTTTCCAGAGTTACGACCAAAATTTCGCATCCTAGAATTAAATAATTTTGGATTCATCGATTTTGTTTCGATGAGTGCATTGATCGTTGTTTTTAGATCTTGATCTTTTATATTACTTATAATGCATTGTACATCTGGGTGTTCATAGTTAAGATGACTTGGCGTTTTATTCTCAATAAGAATATTTTCGGCAATAAGCGCTTCTGCAATAGGGCGTGTGTTAGGTCTGATGATTTCTTCATATTTGGCAGAACCATCCATACCTCTATACATAAAGGCACCGTACGCATTTATTTGCCTTTGATCTAAAGAATCATACCTCATTACTAAATCTCTTTCAAAACTATATAAAGCTTCATTTAATAGAGCATTGTTAGTCTCAGAACAGCTAATTACTTGTTCTTTATCTGCAAATTTAAAATCGAATTCAGCCTTCTGATTGCAACTTATAATGCTTGCTGTCACTAGAATTAAAAATACAATTTTCTTCATGTTTACTTTTTTTAAATTTAATCCCTCGAGAGGGTTTTATTCCCCGACCTTCTAGGTCGAAATTGAAAAATTATTTCTTTATATCATACCTCTTAGGCTTGCCCATAGGTAGTTGATTTAAACTTCAGTTGTAAGACGTTCTTGCTCTATAGTTTCAGATAAGCGACGTTTTATAATAGGTATAATAAGTGTTTTTCTTGGGTTCGTTTTTACAAAAGGATATAGTTCTAAGTGATCCTTCATACGATCGTTAGGGTTTGGATGTTTATTGGTTCCTAAAAGAATTTTTTCTTGTGCATCAAATTGTGCTTGTTCTTTTTGAGCATTTTCTTTTATCTTACGTTGTATGGTTCCTTCTTTAAGCTGTTTTAAAAACCCTCCTTGTTTTTCTATATCCTTAAAAAGGATTAATGCTTTTTCGGCTAATTGTTTTGTAATGGCTTCTATGTAATAAGTTCCGTCAGACGGATTGCTTACCGCATCAAAATAGCTTTCTTTTTTTAAGATGATTAATTGGTTACGAGAGATGCGTTGTCCAAAATCATTGGTTTTGTGATAGATATAATCATACGGCATATTGATGATCGTATCTGCACCGCCTAATACGGCACTCATAGCTTCGGTCGTGGTGCGAAGCATATTTGTATTGTAATCGTATATGGTTTTATTGCGACGTGAAGGTCTAGCAACGATATGGGTGGTGACCGCTTTCGCGAAAGCGTACTCATTCATCAAAACAGCTACTAATTGTCGTAAAGCACGAAGTTTTGCAATTTCAAAAAAGTAATGAGAACCTACAGCGACTTGAAATGTAATAGAAGGCAAAGAAATATTTGTAGCTTCTAGGTGTTGCAAATACTCATTTGCATGAGCGATACCATAGGCAAGTTGTTGTACCATATTGGCACCTGCATTTTGATATAAATCTGCAGAAACTGTAATGCAATTTTTTGCATTTTTAGCAATTGCCTCTAACTTTTTATGATCGTCATTTAAGTTTGTAAACCAATTGCCAG
>CAKZKZ010000294.1 GCA_937124495.1 uncultured Dokdonia sp.
GGTTACTATATGCCCAGATGGGTACATCCAATTAATTGTTCAGCTATTAGAAGGTAAGATTGTAGCTTATTTTCTGACAGGTATATGGGCAAAAGAAATTGACATTGTTGTACAACCAAGGATTACAACATATGGTATACGGTTTAAAATCATTAGCCCAGAATATATTTTTAATAGAGAAATTAAATCTCTCCTCAATACAATAGAGCAGTTAGATCTAGATTACTTTAATATATCTAAAGTAACATTTTCTACATTCCAAAAAACGATAGAGCAATTTGAAACAATACTCATTAATAGACTTCCTGAAGAAGAAAATATAAAACCGAATAGAATACGATTAAGTCAATTTCTTTATAGTAATTATGATGACATTAAAGCTAGCGAAGTTTCTTCTCAAATTTATTGGTCACAAAGAGAGATTAATAGATATCTCAATAAATATATCGGTTTATCTCTAAAAAAATATTTGAATATTCAAAAATGTTATCGCGCATATTTTCAAATACGAGATGGAACGTTTTTTCCAGAAAAAGGTTTTTTTGACCAAGCACATTTCATTAGAGAAGTAAAAAAACATACAGGAAAAACTCCTGGCCAACTTTATAAAGGCCAGAATGACCAATTTATACAATTAAAAAACATGAAGCAAAGGTAAGTTTGCAAAAACTTATGTATGCGAATATTAAAACAGGAGATCTACTTTCCTATTATCATCGGTATTCACTTCTTTTTTTGGGCTATTGATTTATATTTTTATAATGGCTTATTTAAAGAAGTATCTTCAGATACTTTAATCTTTGGAGAATTAACAAATCTAACATGGAAAAACCCACATCGTATCCTTGGTGAAGTATTTTCTTCTTGGGTAGTAACCGTTTTTGCTTTTAACTTTTTAATGGCCACTCGTGCAAGGTGGGTTGAAAACCTTTTTGGAGGTTTAGATAAAATGTATCTCATTCATAGAAGATCTGGCGTCATTGCTGTTTTTCTTTTATTAGCACACTTTATTGTAGTCCCTAGAGATTTAGTATCCTTTAATCCTGGTAAACCATTAGGTTTTTATGCATTCGTTTTAATAATCATAGGTGTCATACTCTCAGCAGCTCCTATTTTTAAAAAGAAAATCCCGTATCACAAATGGATAAACTTTCATAAGCTTATGGGGGTATTTTATGTAATGGGAGTCATTCACGGTATTCTAGTGGATAGTTTAATAAAAGAATTACCTATCACTAGAGTCTATGTTTTTGGCATGTCTTTTATAGGTATAGCTGCTTGGGTTTATAAAGCATTTTTATTCAATATTTTTAATAAGAAACTTCACTATAACATAAAATCAATTAAAGAGTTAAGCAATGACACTATTGAAATTGAGACATATACTAAATCGAAAAAACTAATTTATAAAGCGGGCCAATTTGCTTTTTTCACATTCCCATCAATTTCAAAGAAAGAACAACACCCTTTTACTTTAAGTAGCCATCCTCACGAGGATACCTTAAGAATAACTGTAAAGGGATTAGGTGACTACACAAATGATTTAGCTTCCAAATTAAAAATACAAGACACTGTAATTGTTGAAGGCCCTTATGGCAAATTTTCTAGTAGTTATTCTAAAGAAAAAGAACAAATATGGATTGCCGGTGGGATTGGCATAACCCCTTTTTTATCGTTAGTTAAAGATTATTACACAAATAAAGTAACTCTCTATTGGTGTGTAAATAACAAAAACGAAGCTCCTTATAAAAAAGAACTTGAAAAAATCGCATTACAAAATCCATTATTTGAATTCATTTTATGGGATTCGTCAGAAAAAGGTCATATAACAGTTGACGATTTAAGTTTACGAGAGCCTCAAAAAAAGTCATACCTCATCTGTGGTCCTGAAGCACTAAAGAAAAATATTATGAAGCAACTAAAAACAGAAGGCGTTAAGCAAAAAAATGTGTATGATGAAGAATTCACCTTTAGGTAGAAATATTTAGAATTAATAAAAAGCATGGAAAAACAACATTTCAATCCTATTATAGAAACAATCGTTTCTATAAGACAATTAGCAATAGCATCATCAGAAAATTGGACAGCAATTAAAACTGCTGGTTCTACTATTGAAAAAAAAATAAATGAAGCATCCGTCTTAATAAAACAAAATGCATCGAATAACTCTCTAAGTAAATGGGAGACTCATATAAATAATTATAAAAAAAATCTCAGTCATCTAAAAATGATTATGAACGCTGCAATCTCTAAAATAAAAGAGAAAAAAGCCAACAACATCTCTGAAGATTGGGAACATTATCATCAATATTCAAAAGAAATAATATATAGTTTTAAAAAACTCAAAGCCTTAGGGAAGGAGGTACTACCTGAGAATACATATATGATATGGGATTCTCTTTGGTTAGAAATTAATGACAATCATATTAGAATTCAAAACGAGGCAGACGCCTGTAGTATTCAACTAAAAATGATTGAAGAATACACTCCAAAAGAGATAGATGAATTATCTGATACTATTTTAAAACATATACCTATCAAATATTCCAAAGAAGAAGCAAATCTATATACAAGCGAATATATGAACGCTTATGAAGCTATAAAAAAAGAGGCTACTCAGAAAAAAAATGTATGGGATAGATTCCTTGATATATTGGCAGGAGGAACTTCACAAACACCCGCACAAAAAGTAATGATGCAACGTTGGGTAGATGGTGAAAAAGGAGAATTACATTAATAACTATTAAATTAAAATTTTATAATGGATAAAACATTCTATTTAGCTTTTAGCGGTCTTATAATGGTCGCCGCTGGAATAACACTTTTCTTCTCTGAAAAACTAGGTATTGAATCTTCAAAAATCTTAATGCCTGGATTCATGCTGATTGCCGGCATTAGTAGTTTTATATTCTCAAAATATGACAAGCTACCAAAAATTGCAAATCAATACCACATGGCTCAAGGTATAGGCCTTATTATATATTCAGTAATAATACTATCATCAGCTACCTCTTTGAAAATATTTTTAATGATTTCGATATATTTTATTTTAATGTATGGTTTATTTGAATTGGTCTTTGCATTTGGAGTACTTAATTCAAAACATAAAATAAATAAAGATATATTAATGAGTCGTATAGTGGCTGGAGGCTTAAATTTATTGGGAGGATTTATATTGCTAATAACTTCACTAAATAATGAAAGAAGTGGACTCTTAATTACTAGTGCTCTTATTATAATTGGAGGGCTTTCTCAAGTGCTTTTTATACGGAAATTAAAAGCTAAACTCCTCTAAAATAGCATTTATAATGCATAACAAAAAAACCTGCAGTATTGCAGGTTTTTTTGTTATAGGAAAATGTTATTTTAATTAGAGACGACAATGACAGCTCCACTTTGTTCGACTCGATAAGGAACCATGGC
>CAKZKZ010000295.1 GCA_937124495.1 uncultured Dokdonia sp.
ACTCGAACAGCTTTATATAGAAGGTTAAATAAGTATGGTCTATAAACAATATGTCTTTTCAGTGATCTTGCGTATTCTAGTTTTGCTAGGTACGTTGATTGCTTTGGCATTTGGAATTGTTCATGGACACTTATATCTGATTATGATAGGTAGTATTTCATCTATTATTGCAGTGTATTCTTTATACAGATATGTGGTACGTCGTTTTATAAGTATAGATGACTTTTTTGAATCTGTAAAGTATAGGGATTTTTCAAGGTGGTTTTCTGAAGACAAAGCGCCTAGAGACTTACGAGATTTACATAAAGGTTTTAATCTTGTTAATGGAACAATTAAATCTATTAATAATGAGCGACAGGCACAGTTTTTATACTTACAGAAGATTTTAGAAATGGTAGATGTAGGTATTATTGCCTATAATGTGGAAACTGGGGAGGTGTTGTGGACGAATGATTCTTTTCTTCAAACATTAGATTTTCCATCATTTAAGAATATCAATTTTGTATCTAGTCGTAAGCCTGAAGTGTATGACACACTCTTTGAGACGTACCACCCTACAACAACTTCGGTTACTCTTGAGATGAATCAAGAAACGTTTAAAGTACTTGTGACTGATAGTGTATTTCATGTAGAAGAACATTCATTTAAGCTTGTTGTACTTCAAAATATTGAAGAAACATTAAATCAAAATGAAAGCGATGCTTGGAAGAAGTTACTGAGTGTCATGACGCATGAAATTATGAATAGTATTGCTCCTATATCATCTCTTGCCGAAACATTACAAGTACATATACAATCGAGTATGAGTACTCCAGATACTGCGATTGATCTAGATGATTTAGTGTCTGGTATTACGAGTATTAAAAAGCGTAGCGAAGGCCTTATGAAATTCGCTCAGACGTATAGAACTTTAAATACCATTACGCACGTAAATAGATCAAAAGTAAACGCTCAAGAGCTTTTTAAGAGTATAGAAGATTTGATGCAACCTACACTCCTACAAAAGGGAGGGACTCTTACATTTATGCTTGATGATACTGTTTTGTTTTTGGAAATAGACACGTATCTCATAGAGCAAGTGCTTATTAATTTGATCTTAAATGCCATTGATGCAACACAAGGTGTTCCAAATCCTAAAATCGTTATTTCTGCTATTAAAAATACGAAAGGGAATGCCCAAATTATAGTAAGAGATAACGGTAGTGGTATTCCAGATGAGATACTAGACAGTATTTTTATTCCATTTTTTAGTACTAAAAAGACGGGGAGTGGAATAGGACTCAGCCTTTGTAAACAAATTATGACCTTACATCAAGGTAAAATTCAATTGCGTAACCTAGAAAACTCTGGTACTGAAGCAAGACTTATTTTTTAGAAGCTAGATGTAGTACGTAAATAGATTTACTATTTTTTTTATCTTTTTTTGGTACTATGATTATTGAGTTTCAACATTATTAAAAAACAAATGAACTATATTCAAACACAAGCTGCACTTGGAAATGTTGATATTTATATCATTGACCAAATTTTAAAAAATAGATATGCGCCTCATGAAACCATTCTAGATGCAGGTTGTGGAGAAGGCAGGAATTTGAAATGGTTTTATTCTAATGATTATAAAATTTCAGGAATAGATGCTGATAGTATTAGACTTGATAATGCAAGAAGGTTATATCCTAAATCAGCTCATTATTTTCAAGTTGGGAATTTGGATCATTTGCCTTTCGGCGAAAATGAATTTAATCATATTATCTGTTGTGCGGTGTTGCATTTTGCGCAAAGTGAAGAACACTTTATTGCAATGTTTACTGAATTAGTTCGCGTTCTAAAACAAGGTGGAACACTTTTCATACGAATGGCATCGGATATAGGTTTGGATGGAAATGCACCTATTGTACAAGACGGTGTACATAAGCAAACCGGCACTTATTATCTAACGAGAAAGAAAATAGTAGTACTCATAAAGACTTTCCATCTAGAATTAATAGAACCCGTTAAGACAACCAATGTTCAAGATATAAGGGCTATGACAACACTAGTTTTACGTAAAGTGTAATCATTGCTAAAGGATATCAAATCTTTTGTTTGATCGGTACCATAAAGTGTCTTTTGGATATAACTTATATGAATACTTTGTATGATACAATAGTGTTTAAGGGGTTGATTTTTAATGATTTTGCAGAAGATACAACAGCTTCAAGTTTTGCTAGTGATTTGGCTATTCAAGATTCATTACCTAATCATTGAGTTTTTAAGCTACGGATTTATTATTGTGATAAAAGTTACAGAATAAGAAACAGAATTCTATTATATTTAGAAACTAACAATTCTTTATCAATCAAATGAAGAGAAGAAATTTTATAAAAAAAGCTACACTTACTTCTATAGGTACAATTGTGGGTGCAGAAATCGTGTTTGCTCATATGATGCCTGAAGGTTATGTGCCATTAGCGTTACAAGATCCAGATCCCTTTAAGCTATTTGATAAAAGCAAAGAAATGGTTGTCTTGAATGACAGGCCATGGAATATGGAGGCGCAAGCACATCTTCTCAATGAAAAGGTGACATCAAATCAATTTATGTTTATTAGGAACAATGGGAAAATTCCTGAAAAAATAGATGTAAAAAACTGGAAAATTGTTTTTGATGGAGAGTCCGTAAAAGAATCTAAAACATATACTTTAGAAGAACTTACATCAAAATTTAAACAATATACATATCAACTAACTCTAGAATGTGGAGGTAATGGACGCAGTGAGTTCGATCCTCCTGCAAAAGGGAACCAATGGACTGTTGGTGCTGTTTCTTGTGCTACTTGGACAGGTGTTAGACTGAGAGATGTTTTAGAAGATGTAGGTATCAAAGACGATGCTGTATATATAGGGTATCACGCGGCTGACACACATTTGAGTGGTGATCCTAAAAAAGAACCGATCTCACGTGGAGCCCCTATGGCTAAAGTAATGCAAGATGAAACATTGCTTGCTTTTAAAATGAATGGGAAAGACATTCCACTGGCTCATGGATATCCATTGCGACTTATTGCTGGTGGTTGGCCAGCTTCTGTTTCTGGAAAATGGATTACTGGAATCAGTGTGAGAGATAGAGTACATGATGGTACTAAAATGACAGGTACAGCTTATAGAGTGCCCTGTGAATCTGTAGAACCTGGCGAAAAGGTGAAAGATGAAGATATGTGTATTATCGAGTCAATGCCTGTTAAATCATTAATTACGTATCCAAAAACAGGAGCGACGATAGATGAAGGTAAAAAACTTGATATTAATGGACACGCTTGGGCAGGAGAACTTGCTGTTACTACCATGGAATATTCTATTGATTTTGGCTCTAACTGGATTACTTGTAATCTAGAACCTGCGGTGAATCGCTTGGCTTGGCAACATTTTTCAGCAAGTATAGCCTTTCCTAAAAAAGGGTATTATGAAATTTGGGCAAGAGCTACAGATACCCAAGGTAACGGACAACCTATGGTTTTACCTGGCTGGAATCCTAAAGGATATTTAAATAATGCTTGCCATCGTATTGCTATAAAAGTGAAGTAATGGAGGATACTCATCAAGAATTTAGAGATAACGTAAAGAAGATTTACCACGGTTTAGTCGCTATGCTTTCTTTAATTGGAATTGTTGTGTGTTTTTTAATTTATATAGTGATTGATCCAGAGTTTTCTGCTTTTCGCGAAAGCGATACTATTAAAGACTATACGGTTATTAACGAAGATGAAAACTGGGATACTATTGAAAATGGTATTCATATTCGTACAGGATTAAAAGATGGTGTAGGTCTTATGGAAACGGTAAATAATTGTACCAATTGTCACTCAGCAAAATTGGTGACTCAAAACCGAATGGATGCTACACGCTGGGCTACAACGATAGACTGGATGCAAGAAACTCAGAACCTATGGGATCTTGGCCCCAACGAAGAAATAATCATTAAGTACTTAGTGACCAATTATCCTGTTCAGAAAAAGGGAAGACGCGCTGCATTAGAAAATATTGAGTGGTATGAATTGGAAAACTAGTATCCTTATATCTATTATCATATTGTTTATTTCTTGTGAAAAGAAGATCAAGGATGTGACCCCTATTGTAGATAAAGAAATCATTACGGAGTCTATTTCTTATATGCATACAGATCATATCATTGAAGCAGATGAACTACAAAAAGAGATAAATAATCCTACTTTTAAGATTGTACATTTTGGGAGAGCAAAGCAATATAAAGATAGTCATATTGAAGGCTCTGTAAATGTATGGCGCACAGATATAGAAGATGCTTCGTATCCATACAAAGGCATGATGTGCTCTAAAGAGCAGTTAGAAAAATTGTTTAGTAATCTAGGAATTAAAAATACAGATACTGTAGTCGTTTATGACCACGTTGCTTCTTGCGATGCAGCAAGATTGTGGTGGGTATTAGAAAATTATGGTTTTCATAATCTTAAAATATTGAACGGAGGAATTAAAGGATGGAAAGCTATTAATGGAAAGCTCACAACAGAAACCACAGCTATCGTAAAGAGTAATTTTGTCTTACCCGAAACATCTCAAATGTCATTGTATATATCGAAAGAGCAAATGCTACGCGCGGTAAACATGGATATACCTCCATTAATCCTTGATACGAGAACTGTAAATGAATATACAGGTGTGCGTCAAAAACGAGGTGCAAATGCCGCAGGCCACATTCCCAAAAGCCTATTAATGGATTGGGCAAATTGTATGAACTATGATGGCGATCAAAAATTCAAAGGATATCAGGAGCTAGCAGAGATGTATGCAACGATTATCCCTAGTAAAGAACAACCTATTATTGCATATTGTCATTCTGGAGTGCGATCTGCACATACTACATTTGTATTGACAGAATTACTTGGTTATAAAGATGTAAAGAATTATGATGGATCTTGGATAGAGTGGTCACAATTTGAAGTGTATCCTAAAGAAAAGGATAGTACTACGACCATATTACAATAAAAGCTATGGAAAAATATATAAACGGTTTTAAAGATGCCTTTATAGGTACGGTAGATTGGACTTGGAAATCGATTTTATTTGAAGTCCCTTGGTACACTAATTATTTTTATGGCCTTATCGTTATTTCACTTTTAGTCTGGGTGTTAGAAATGATATTTCCGTGGCGTAAAGAACAATCTATTTTTAGAAAGGACTTTTGGTTAGATGGATTTTATATGTTTTTCAACTTCTTTATTTTTTCTATTGTCATAAGTGGATTTTATAGATTATTACAACTAGGCTTTGAAGATATAGGTATTACAGATAAATCATTGGCACTTTTTGAGCCATCTAGCTGGCCGATGTGGATTCAATTAGTAGTATTCTTTATTGTACTAGATTTCGTGCAATGGTTCACACATACGCTTTTGCATAAGTATCCATTCTTTTGGAAATTTCATAAAGTACACCATAGTGTAAAAGAAATGGGATTTGCAGCGCATTTACGTTATCATTGGATGGAAAACATCTTGTATAAGCCACTTAAAACATTTACTGTGATGATTTTATTTGGCTTTGAGCCAGAGCAGGCATACATTGTCCATTTCATTGCAATTACTATTGGACATTTTAATCACTCAAATATTAAAATCACTTGGGGTCCTTTAAAATACCTAATTAATAATCCTGTGATGCATTTGTACCATCACGCCTATGATTTACCTGAAGATACATATGGTGTAAATTTTGGAATTAGTTTAAGTCTTTGGGATTACATCTTTAAGACACATTATATCCCTGAAGATAGCGGCACCATAACACTAGGGTTTCCTGAAGATGATCAATTTCCAACCGATTTTTTTGGACAAACTACTTATGGGTTTAAAAAAAGGAGCAATAATTAGTTCCTTGTAACAATCATGCTATTATCCTTTTCGTATTGAGATAGCGCTTTGAATTTCTCTAAAGTGTATATTTTGTGTTGTCTCTTTTGTAAACATACATTTTTACTTAGTACGCTTTCGCGAAAGCGTGTTTAATATGCATATTTGGAGGTGTTTATATGAAATATCTTTTGATGTGACAGAAAATTACAGGATTTGCGTAAAATTGATATGGAAAAACAGTAACTTGCTGATATTCAGTAAATTTTGATTAAATTTAAGTATTACTAACTTCATAAAACGACAATTATGTTAAAATCAATTTTGAAATTAAAAGGGGCAGAAGAATTAGACAAAGCTGCACAAAAGCAAATAGAAGGAGGATGGATTCCTAGAAATGAATGCCATTCTGATGATGAGTGTCATCATACACAGGAATGTATTGCTTGTATTTGTACAGCTCCTGGAGACCCACTATAGTCGTATAGAATTAGCAACAATGAAAAAGCGAACTTATATGAGTTCGCTTTTTTGTTTTATGAATTGCTTAGTCTACAATAGAAAATGTATAACGACTCTCGTTTTTGTAAATAATTCCTGGATGTAATAACGTTGAAGGAAAATGTGTATGATTGGGAGCGTCGGAAAAGTGTTGGTTTTCAAAACAAATGGCAGGATATTCAGTGTAGATAACGTTGTTTTTAAAATCTAATTTTGGAAATACTTTTGGTGTATACACAACAATAGCTGGTTGGTTGGTATACACCTCCATTTGAATCCCCGTTTTAGGAGCATACAATGAAGCTTTTATAATGTGATTTAGACTTTTTTTCAAGATAAAAGTATCATCATATCCAGTAAAATCGGAACGCCCTATTTGTGAAGATTCTGTCCGATCATATTTATTATTTGATGTAAGTGTATAGTTGCCAGTGGGTATTAGGTTTGTATCTACTTCTAGGTAGTGATCACTAGCGATATATAGATGATGATCCAAAATACTCCCAGATCCATTAAGATTAAAGTAAGAATGATTTGTGAGGTTTATATATGTAGGAGCATCTGTTGTTGCTGTATACGTTATACATACTTCATTGTCTTCTGTAAGCGTATACGTGACAGAGACCTTTAGATTGCCAGGATATCCTTCCTCCAGATGTTTACTTAGATAGGATAAAGTAACAACATTTGGATGTTCTTGTTTTTCTAGAATCCAATATTTTTTATCAAACCCGTTTCTGCCTCCGTGTAAGTGTACACCATCTTTAAAAATTAGTTGTGAGTCTTTAAGAAGGTTATTTTTTTTAGAATCTGAAATACGTCCAGCATAACGGCCTATCGTACTTCCTAAGTATAATCCTTGTTCTATATATGGTGATTGTGTATAGGCTTCAGGTGTAGAAAGCCCAACAATAACATCTATAAGTTCTTGATGTTTATTTGGTATTTTTAATGAGATGATGGTTGCACCGTAATTAGAGATTTCTAAGCAACAACCATTGCTATTTATAAGTGTCCTCGTTTCAAGTGTAGGCATAGATAAAACTATAAAAGCGAAATATAACTAACTTTTTGAAGGATATCAAAGTTGATGTAATTATAATAAGGCTTTATACGCTTTCGCGAAAGCGTATTTAAGAATATATTAAAGATATTGCACTTACATTTTATAGCATAAATAAGAGAGGTAATGTATCGAAATTAAATGCATTCATTAACTTTTTTGAGCGCTAGATCTTGCATCTCATAATAGGCAATCGCCTTTTGTTTTAATGGGTTAGAACTCCATTCCTCCCAAACATTCGTATAGGGATCATATCCACACTTTAAAGGCTTTGAATATTCATTATCAGGATCTTCTGTATATGCCCGGCAGTCTGTACAGATATGTCTAAATTCACAATCTTTACAAATATCTATTTGATCTTTAGTAATACCCCAATGCTTCTTAAAATCTTTGCGCCCCAATGCTTCTTGTAGTGTAGTCTCTTTTATATTACCAAAACTCTCTTTCATAGATGGGCAATTTTTAATGTTACCATCTACATCTACTGAGATTTTCTTATGTAAACACGTATTAAAATTTTGAGATTCAAGAAATAGGTCATTATTAATGGTGAAATAAAATTTAGAAACAACACCACATTGAAGACAAGAATTGAAGGGTTCTTTGGTGATGACTATAGTATCATCTTTTGCCTCGTGAGTTGCAGAGTGCAACATAATGGTGTTTATTCTAGAAAAGGATTGAAAGGTTTCTTTGATGGTGTCTACAGCTATTTCAGGGTTGTATTTTAAAAGTATATCAATATGTCTGACTCTGGAATATTCAAAACAAGAAAGTATATTCTTTACTGTAGAAAGTGCAATCGTATCATAGCAACGTAATTGAACGGCTCCACATCCTAATTTTTCTAATTGGACAGCGACACTACTGTAATCATAATGTGAGCTCGCTTGTATAGCAATGATTGCATTATTAATTGTTTGTGGCGATGGATAGTCTAATG
>CAKZKZ010000296.1 GCA_937124495.1 uncultured Dokdonia sp.
GGATACCCACGGTTACATCAATACCAGCTTCTATTAGTTTTTTAATACCATTACCCGCAACTTTTGCATAAGGATCTATGGTACCTATGACGACTTTTTGAATTCCTGATGCAATCACAAGATCTGCACAGGGCGGTGTCTTGCCATAATGACTACAAGGTTCTAAGGTAACATATAAGGTTGCTTTTGCAATGAGTTCTGGCGTATGTGTTCGTGCATAGGTAATTGCATGTACTTCGGCATGAGGTCCTCCATAGGGGCTTGTAAATCCTTCAGCAATAATGATATCATCTGCCAGAAGGAGTGCTCCTACAGACGGATTTGGCATCGCGCTTGGGAGCCCATTTTTCGCTAGATCTATGCAGCGTTTTATGTACTTTTCGTGTATCTTCACATCACAAAAATAGAACTATAACTTTCGATGAGCAAACCTATTATTCGCCCAATTGAAATTACAGACAATGAGCTAGTTGCTGTGATTATCCGTAAAGTGCTTGTAGATTTAGGTGTTCCTAAAGTAGGAACTGCCTATGCAGATACCGCATTAGACCGGATGTATGAGAATTATGACACCCCAAAAGCGCGGTATTTTGTTGTAGAAGATCAAGGTACACTGATAGGTTGTGCAGGGATTGCACAACTCGATAATTATGACGGTAATGTATGCGAACTCCAGAAAATGTATTTTCTTGAAGCTGCGAGAGGGCAAGGGATTGGTTCTCAAATGATGAACACGTGTCTCGATGCCGCACGTAGTTTTGGTTATGAGCAATGCTATATAGAGACCATGCCGTATATGGAAGCTGCTCAAAAACTATATAAACGTACGGGTTTTCGCTATATAGATGGTCCGTTGGGAGATACTGGGCATTTTTCTTGTCCTGTACACATGCTTATTGATTTATAATTTTAGGACTACACTTTCGTGAAAATAAAAGACCTCCGAATCGCCTTTGCAGATCGCTTACAAGATCACTACCCGCTTGAAGAAGTACAAAGTTTTTTCCAATTGACAGCAGATCATTTTCTAGGATATAGTCGGATGGATATTGTTCTACATCTAGAAGAAGAATTAAATGAAATACAAGTCTGTGATTTTTTAAATACGTGCAAACGATTAGCAAATCACGAACCTATACAATATATACTAGGAGACACTGAGTTTTACGGATTACCTTTTAAAGTCACGCCAGACACGCTCATTCCAAGACCTGAAACCGAAGAGTTGGTATCATGGATCATAGATGATCAAAAAGAGGTCGATTCATTACGGATTTTAGATATTGGTACAGGTTCAGGGTGTATAGCTGTGAACCTTGCGAAGCATATAGCAAAAGCTAATGTGACTGGGTATGATATTTCACAAAACGCTTTACGCATAGCTTCTGAAAATGCGCGTAAGAATGAAGTGAATGTTACTTTTAAGGAAGTAGATATACTACAGGTACAGGCATTAAATCAATCCTTTGATGTTATTGTTTCCAATCCTCCGTATGTGCGCGAGCTGGAGAAAAAAGAAATACAATCCAATGTGTTAGATCACGAACCACATACAGCTTTGTTCGTATCAGATACAGACCCTTTGGTGTTTTATCGTGTGATTGGACAATTGGCTTTTGATAACTTATCAGGTACCGGTAGTTTATTTTTTGAAATCAATCAGTATCTTGGTAAAGAAACCTTGGCGCTTCTTAAAGATATCGGATTTAGAGACGTGCAATTGCGTACAGATATATTTGGCAATGATAGAATGATGAAAGCGTGTAAGTAAGAAACAAAACCATTGGATGTTCATTACATCCAGAGGCTATTTTCGCTTTAAGCGAAATGATATACAATCAACATAAAACTAACACCATTTCTATCTTCTGGAAATGATAAAATATATAAACCCATGACAGATATAAAATCTATATGCGTATTCTGCGGAAGCAGTGAAGGCAATGATATACAAGTAGAAGCGCAAGCAAAAGAATTAGGAACATACCTAGCAACGCATGATATTACATTGGTATATGGTGCTGCTAAAATAGGCGTGATGGGGCAAGTAGCTCAAGCCAGTTTAGATCATAAAGGCAAAGTGATTGGTGTCATACCAGAATTTCTAAAATTAAAAGAAGTCGTTCATTTAGGATTGACCGAGTTGATTACCAATGATAATATGCATCAACGTAAAATGACCATGCAGGAAATATCTGATGGTTTTATTCCGTAATGTCTATCCGTAAACGCCGTAAAAGAAACTCAGCAGAACCCCCATCGTCTAATA
>CAKZKZ010000297.1 GCA_937124495.1 uncultured Dokdonia sp.
ACAGGCGGGCTCAGTGTGACACTCAGTATAAACTTCTTCGTCATTGCATGACTTGAAAGCGAACTCTCTTTAATAACCGATTTGAGTTCAATGGAAAATCCGTTCGTCCATGAAGGAATAGATCATTTCTGAAAACGATCAAATCATTTTCTTTTAGCTTAAAGCGAAATGTGAGTTGATCACACATACGATCCAATTCATCTAAGATGGCGAGTTCTTGTTGGGCGAGCTCAGCATAAGATTCCATGATCAACCTATTATAACAAATCGTATGACCTATAGGCGTTTGTGTAATCATTGTACGGTCAATTGTATTAAAACGCCACTGTTTTGTCATTAGAATCGTTAATAAGGCATTTGGAAGATTTGCGATCAATTCAGAAAGGGAAATAAATAAACTCTCGCCACCTTCTTCACTAGGTCTTACACAAAGCATGGCCACATATTTTGGAGGTGTTTCAAAATCAGAACCATCGGTATGCAGCGGGAAAAATAAATTTGAATTCGCATAGGAGGTAAAATAGGCATCTTTGTTTTCTACATGTACGTGAAAGACACTTCCTTCTTTTTGATTACGATCTTCTTGTATAGGACTTCCTAAGGGAGCAAGAAATGTTTCTAATAGTTGATCATCATCAGGAAAATTTTTTATGAGAAACAGTTCTTCTGGAGATGCGTTGAGAAGCTCAGCAAGGTTGCAATTTTTTATGGTATCAAATAGATATTTAATCAACTCTCATTCCTTTGTCTACACGTAGCATCATTGTCTCCGATGGAGACAGAGCTAAGGTAGTTATTTCGGCATGTATATTTCGTAGTCGCTTACCATTGATATAATACTCATAACTTACTTTCATCGCACGCCTATGTGGAGGTGCTCCTCCTTGAATCGTATAAAAGTCATCCTTGTCTATTGCTTGATGGAAGGTTGTCAGTAACTCTTTAATCGTGGCCTCAGGAGCAATTTCTATGGCTATGGTTCCTGATCCAATCGTTCCTGTATAGTCAATATTGATGTTCATAATGTCGTGAGTCTGTTCGTAAAAGGCTTTGTTTTTTTTATAAAGCCCATGTAGAAGTTTCATTAAAAGTATTAAAAAACACGAACTTTATATGGGTTATTGCCCTTCTATATGCTTAATCGCTTCCAATATTTGTTGTTTATCGGCCGATACATCACTCGCCACCGATCTAAAAAAGTCCTGTCTGCCTTTTGGGTAGGGTAGGGTATAATCTACAGGAACGCCTATATTTTCATACGAGTTTCCATCTAGGTCCATATAGATTTCATTAGAAATAGAAAATGCCCAACCATTTGGTAATGCTTTTTCTAAAGCTGTAGAAAGGGCACCTTGTGTAGGTGCGCCTATTCTTTTATGATGGGGAATTGCCATAGATCCCATAGCGAAAGCTTCGGCGGCGCTTCCCGTTTGTGGAGACGTCAGTACATATACGGGATGGGTATACGGCGTGGCAGCAGTGTCTAGATATAAAGGGAGTTCTGGTGAAAAATGATCTTTATGTTTTAGTTTGGTTTTTACCGTTTGTCTTTTTTGATCATTAAAACGTTTTAATATTTCAAAACTCACAGCATCTTGTCCGCCACCATTAAATCGTACATCTATGATCATAGATTTAGTATCCATCAGATCCTTCATTATCGTATCCATTAACTTTGTAATCTCATCTACTTCTCGTTGCACATATTGTCCTTCATCCATCGTATGAAATGTCGTGACAAAGGCATCTACATATCCCATGTCATCAATGAGTGATTGTGGTATATCTAGTTTTGCAAACAACCACATTGCTTTTAACTGAATATAGCCAATGTTATTTTCCATTTTACCCCACTTGACAAGCCATGTATCTCTGGTCATGTCTTCTTTAAGAAACTCTTTGCCCACCATATTTGCTATTTGAAAGTCTCCATATTCTGGTAGAGGGTTTTCTGTTATAGTTTCCTCTTCTTCTTTTGTGGCATCATTTAAAGCTTCATATAGTGCGTCAGTAGCTTCAAGATAAGCGTGATTATCATGTAGTTTTTCAAGTGTTTCTTCTAGTATGTGATACAGATTGATTTCAGTTGGATTTTGCGTCAATTTTCTTTTTTGTTCCTCATACAGTGTTTGCCAGTGTATGTTGTTTAATTCCATAAAGGCATAATGCTCTTTTACGGTTTGCGCAAAGACGTCAAAATTATATACAGGATCTTGTTGCTGTTCTTTGGTGAGTGTTGTATGACAAAGAGAAGGTACTTTTTCTGCTCTTGTAAACATATAGGACATCACGCCCTTCTTCATAGTTAAGGTGTCGTTGGTCAACGAGAGTGCTGTGATGATTTCTTCTAGCCCTGCCTGTCTATTGGGGAGACATGAAATAGCCGTTGTATCGTACAGCGCGTATGTTGTACTGTCTTGTATTTGAAGGAACCACCCAGCGCCTATAGATTCCCAATTCCCATTTATGGAGGTGGGCTCGTGTATGGATTGTTGACAGGAAGGAAGGAGGATAGCGATGCTTAAG
>CAKZKZ010000298.1 GCA_937124495.1 uncultured Dokdonia sp.
CATCAGTTCCGTTGATACCGTCTGCGCCCGCTGGCCCTTGTGGTCCAACAGCACCGTCCGCACCATCTGTTCCGTTGATACCGTCTGCACCTGCTGGTCCTTGTGGCCCTTCAGGCCCTTCTGAAGTAGGTAGTGTTATGGTACCACCTCCATTACTTAAGGTCAGATCTGTACCGTCTAGTGAAAATGTTTGTAATTCGTTTGTGGGATCGGTATCTAAGTCGTTTGCTATGATTTCATCTATGGCATCTTGAACATTTGTGGCACCTATTCCTGAATTCGTATTATTATATGGACTAGAAGTCGCATTTGTGTCTATAATAATTGTTTCTCCTGATGTATTTGTAAATGTATAGGTGCCATCTTGATTATCTACTAGGGTAGGGATATTATCAATATCACATAGACTTATCCAATTGATACCATTGTATTGAAAAACACAACTTTCATCAGTATTGTACACCATAGCTCCTTCTAAAGGTTGAATAGCATTCATCTGAGTACTTGTTACTCTTGTAATGACGAGTACTTTGGAAGAGTTTTCTAGTTCTAGAAGAGAACTGTCATGTATTGTATTTGGATTATCACCTACTTTGACCTGAGCGATACTATTCATCGATATACATAATACCGAGAGAAGCATTAATTTTTTAATCATATTATGGGTTCTGTATTGAGGATTAGGGGTTTTAGCGTAGTGTTATTCTTGTAAAAATACATAACTTCCTGAAAAGTAGGTTATTGTTATTTTTTAGTGTATATTTTATCGACAAAATACGCTTTTATATCGATAAAGTGTATTTTTAATATAATTTACTATACAGTTGTAATAATTATTAAAAATAATTTTTGCAGTTTGATAAAAAAGTATATTTTTGCCACCGCTTATCAGCGGGAGTAGCTCAGCTGGTAGAGCGTCAGCCTTCCAAGCTGAATGTCGCCGGTTCGAACCCGGTCTCCCGCTCAAAGGGTCTTGTTGAAAAACAAGACCCTTTTTTTTATGTTTTTAAGTAAGTAGTATAAGTATAAGGCAGGAAAGAAGTGTATCTAATCTTTTGCTTTAATATCCTGCTAGAAAAATGTGAGGTTTTGGTTTTATACGCTTTCGCGAAAGCGCATTTTTTAAAAATCAAGGAGGTTACCTGATTGTATTTCGTAGGGTATTTTGTTTTTTTCAAATATACGAGCGGTTGGGATTCCTTGAAGCTCTATACTCTTATCTTGAACTTGTAACCAACTTCCTTCTCGTAAACCTACTACAGGAATATTATTGTGAGCATGAAATTCTTTGATCCTCGTCTCACGAGTTTCTCCCATATGTGTACTCCCTTCTATAGGGTCTAAATAATGCGGATTAATATTGAAAGGAATAATACCCAATGTTTTAAAGCTAGGCGGATACGTAATAGGCATATCATTGGTTGTTTGCATCGTAAGACCACAAATATTACTGCCCGCACTGGTGCCTATATAGGGAGTGCCTTCAAAGATTTTTTTACGAAGTGTTGAGAGTGTATTTGTTTTGTATAATTGCTGTACGAGTACAAACGTGTTACCACCACCAGTGAATACACCTTCTGCGTTTTCAAGAGCTTCTACTGGATTTTTAAATGTATGCAGGCCTATAATTTTTTTTCCAATTTTATGAAATGCCTTGGTAGCTATGTCTGTGTATTGCTCATGCGAAATGCCACCTGGTCGGGCTTATGGTATAAAAATAATCGTTTGAGCTGTATTAAATAAAACCTCTAAATGTGGTAGGAGATATTCTAAATAACCACTTCCATGTATGGTTGAAGTACTCGCTATAATTAATTTTTTAGGCATGGGGTTTGATTTTTTTAAAAATAGATAATCATCTTCAATTAACAAAGATTTATAGGCGTATTAAGTTTTTCTTGGGATACGAAAATGTTTCTTTGAAGTAACTAAATAACCGATGTATAAAACAAGATTCCTTTTTTTAGTATTAGTAAGTGCTGTAGCTTTTGCTCAAGAAACTCCTATTGTCTTGGAAGGAAGGGTTCTTAATGATACCATAGAAAAGGCTTCTCTTAGTGTTGTGAATTTAAATTTGCGTAAAGGTGCTATCACCAATGAAGATGGAGTCTTTGAAATTTTAGTACGAGTCTCTGATACTATACATATAAGTGCTGTACAATATGAAACTAGACAGTTTGTGGTCACGCAAAAGATGTATGACCGTAAAAAAATGTCTTTATATCTGGTGCCAAAAGTTAATGTACTGGATGAGGTAAACATTAATAATAAATTTTTATCAGGTGTTTTAGATAAAGATGCTAATGACGTTTCTCTTACAGAGCTTTTGAATGGAATTCAAAAAGCAGCTGATCAGGGGTTACTAGAAGATGTAGAAATTCCAACACAAGAAGAACGGAAATTACATACTGCAACGACAGGTACAGATGGAAGAGCCATGGTTAATTTTACAGGATTTATTGTCCCGCTTCCATTACTGATTAATGGTATAAGTGGAAAGACTAAAAAATTAAAAAAGCACCTTGCTGTAGCTGAGTACCAAGATAAGGTAGCCCAAACAATGACTAGGTATCCAGATTCTCTTTATATAAAAGATCTCCAAATTCCTAAAGTACTTATAGAAGATTTTATGTTTTATGCTTTGCAAGATGAGTATATAGATAGTATAGCTATAGAAAATTCTTTATTGTTTTTGGATTTTTTAAAGGAGAAGGCTCCCTTGTATCTTACCATAAGAGAAAAAGAAGAATCATCTAACAAGAAGAAAGAGTAATGCTTTATAAAAAACATGTATTCTTCCTTTTATTTCTTATATCTAATGTTTTATTAGGACAAGAGATTATAACCCTTAGAGGGGGAATTCTTAATGACTCTATAGAAAAGACATCACTTTCTGTAGTAAATATAACATTAAGAAAAGGAGCGATTACCAATGAAGCAGGCATCTTTGAAATACCAGTGCGGGTTTCTGATACGATCAACATCAGTGCAGTGCAGTATGAATCTAGACAGTTTATAGTCACTCAAAA
>CAKZKZ010000299.1 GCA_937124495.1 uncultured Dokdonia sp.
TTTTTGCTTCTTCTAAAGCAGTATCAATCCCTGCTGGATTCTTCCCTCCTGCGGTAGCAAAGAAAGGCTGTCCACCTCCACCGCCTTGGATGTGTTTCCCTAGTTCGCGAACTACCTGACCAGCATTTAAGTTTTTACTAGCCACTAGTTCTTTAGAAATATAACAGCTTAATAATGCCTTCCCCTTTTGTTCGGTTCCAAAAAGCAAGAATACATCTTGTTTGTTTTGCCCTAATTTAAAAGCGAGATCTTTAATCGCACCTGCATCCAAATCGACTTTTTTAGCTAAAAACTGAACTCCATTTATCTCTTGAAATTCTTTTTCAAGATCACCACTTAAATTTTGTGCTTTCTCTTTAATAAGTGCTTCCACCTGCTTTTTAAGTGCTGAATTTTCATCCATCAAACTTGTAATTGCTTTTACAGGATCTTTTGCATTTTTAAGCGTTGCTTTTACATTATTATAAGCTTCGGTTTCTGATGTAAAGTATTCTTTAGCAGCATCATTTGTAATTGCTTCTATACGTCGTATTCCTGATGCTACGGCTCCTTCTGAGGTGATTTTAAAATGCCAAATATCTCCTGTGGTTTGCACATGCGTTCCTCCACAAAGTTCCATTGACTTTCCAAAACGAATCGCACGTACTGCATCTCCATACTTTTCTCCAAAAAGCGCAATAGCACCTTCTTCGACAGCTTGATCATAACTAATACCTCGTTGTTCTTGTAATGGTAAGCTTTCGCGAATGCGGGCATTTACAAAATTTTCTACTGCTTTTAATTCTTCTGAAGTGACTTTTGAAAAGTGTGAGAAATCAAAACGAAGATTCCCACTATGCACCATACTTCCCTTTTGCTCTACATGTGTACCTAGCACCTTACGCAATGCTTGATGTAATAAATGTGTTGCTGTATGATTTGCAGAGGTACGGAAACGTTGTTTCTCATCAACCACTACTTTAAACATTCCATCGGTTGACCTAGGAAGGTTTTTTGTTAAGTGGATAATCAAGTTATTTTCTTTCTTAGTATCTACAATATAAACGACTTCACCGTTAGGTACTTCTAGATATCCTTTATCTCCTACTTGCCCTCCTCCTTCTGGATAAAAAGGAGTTAGATTAAATACCAGTTGATAAAGCTCTCCATCTTTTTCACTTTCTACTTTACGGTATCGTGTGATTTTTACGGACGCTTCTAAGGTATCATACCCTATAAATTCTTCTTCAGCATCATCTAACAGTACAGTCCAATCTCCCATCTCCACCTTTGCAGCTGCTCTGGAGCGATCTTTTTGTTTCTGTAATTCTGTATTAAAACCTTCTTCATCTAGCTGTAATCCTTTCTCACTAAGAATAAGCGCTGTTAAATCTTTTGGAAATCCATACGTATCATACAATTCAAAAGCTTTTGCTCCAGAAATGATGTTCCCTTTTGTATTTGTAATCACGGTATCTAGTAAAACCAATCCTTGATCTAATGTTCTCAAAAAAGAATTTTCTTCTTCTTTAATGACATTCAGAATAAGATTTTTCTCTCGTTTCAATTCTGGAAACGCATTTCCCATTTGCTTTACAAGTGTATTGACAAGCTTATAGATAAAAGGTTCTTTGGTATTTAAAAATGTAAAACCATACCGAATGGCTCTACGTAAAATACGACGTATCACATATCCAGCCCCTGTATTACTAGGGAGTTGTCCGTCTGCAATAGAAAAAGCAACAGCTCTAAGGTGATCTGCAATCACACGCACGGCAATATCAGTTTCTTCTTTATGTCCACATTTTGAAGACGTAATCGTTTCTATCTCCCGCATAATAGGCGTAAAGACATCCGTATCGTAATTAGATTGCACCCCTTGTAACACCATGCACAAACGCTCAAATCCCATTCCTGTATCTACGTGCTGTGCTGGTAATTTTTCTAGAGATCCGTTAGCCATACGGTTAAACTGCATGAATACTAGATTCCAAATCTCAATCACTAATGGATGATCCTCATTGACAAGCGTACGTCCGTCTACGGCTTTTTTCTCTTCTTCAGATCGTATGTCTACGTGAATTTCGCTACACGGCCCACAAGGTCCTTGTGCTCCCATTTCCCAGAAGTTATCTTTCTTATTTCCATTAAGGATACGATCTTCTGAAATTAGATTTTTCCATAAATCATACGCATCCTGATCACGGGCTAAACCATCTTCTTGATCACCTTCAAAGATGGTCACATATAGGCTATTTTTATCGATTTTAAACTCTTCGGTTAGTAACTCCCAAGCCCACTCGATCGCTTCTTTTTTAAAGTAATCACCAAAACTCCAGTTTCCTAGCATTTCAAACATGGTGTGATGATAGGTATCTTTCCCTACTTCTTCCAGATCGTTATGCTTTCCTGAAACACGCAAACATTTTTGAGTATCGGTAAGGCGTGTATTTTTCGGAACTCCATTGCCCAAAAAGTATTCTTTAAAAGGTACCATGCCGGCATTGGTAAACATCAATGTAGGGTCATCTTTTAACACCATAGGTGCTGAAGGCACGATGCTGTGTTTTTTGGATTCAAAAAACGCTAGGAATTTGGCACGTATTTCTTGGGATTTCATAGAAGTAATCGTATCGAATAATTATTTTTATCTTTGATCGTTGTGTTGGTATGTGTACGCTTTCGCGAAAGCGCATAAAATCGCTACAACATCTGGCAAAAATACACATTTTAACTTATGTCTAAGGTAAAATATTACTACGATAGTGACACACTTTCTTACCGCAAAGTAGAGCGAAAGAGAGGGCGTACGCTAGGATTTATCCTATTGTTTGTTACGGGATCTACTCTTATGGGGCTTATTTTATTGATCACGGTCTTTAATTCTGGAATAGATACTCCTAAAGAACGTAGGCTAGAACGTGAGAATGCAAATCTAATGCTACAGCAATCTATCTTAACATCTAAAATGGATCTTGCGAGTAAAGTATTGGAAAACATACAAGAACGCGATAACGAGATTTATCGCATTTTACTAGATGCAAATCCTAT
>CAKZKZ010000300.1 GCA_937124495.1 uncultured Dokdonia sp.
AGTCTTTAATACTGAAAACAAAGTTGATAGTATTCTAATCACTGGAAGAACCATCAGTTATTTATTGAGTAATAAAGATGTAATGTTGACTTTTGCAAGCATTTATAAAAATTTAAATGTTGGAGGAATACTAAGTTTTGATTTTATCGATGCTAACAGGTTTATACCTAGAATTTCAAAAGGAGAAAAAATAACACATGATGTGGTGTACAAAGACGTGCAATATAAACGCAAAAGTACCTGGGAATTAAATTTAAAAACGGGAATGGATTTTATCTGGCATTCAGAATACAGTAAAAAAGTTGGAAATGAATTCATCAAGATAGAAGATGATACTTCAATCATAAGAACATTTACAAAGGATGAAATTGAAATATTCCTATCGATACATAATTTCAAAATTAAAGAGATTATAGATAAAGAAACGTATGCTTTTCCAACATACGTAATTGTCGCAGAGAAAATTAAAAAATAATAGTTAGATAGTATTTAAATTGTGACTAACAACATTTGTAAAACTATACTGTAGCATCGTACGCTTTCGCGAAAGCGAACTTGTGAGATTCACGACCATCGGGAGAGCGAAGCGGTAAAGCAAAATAACCTTTTTGGCATTTAAAATAGAAAATAAAACATGACTTATGTTTAACTGATTTGTAACACCTTGCATCTGCCCTCTTACTTGCCTACCCACAAAAAACCTTTGAATTTTCTATTCAGTCTGTATTTGCTAAATTAGTTGCTAAAACATGCAAAGAAATCATATATAAAACCGCTGTACATAATTTGATGAAACCACAGAAAAGAATAGATAATCCGAAAAAAATTGACCGAAGATTAATTGAAAACCAATTAAAAAACGGAGATAATGTTATTGTCCAATTTTCAGAGACTATTTATTCCGACAGAATGCTTTCCAAACTGAACAAACTATGTTCTAAATATGACAAGAATTTAAGTATTCGGTTTTATGGTCATTATTCAAAAGTTTTTGATTGTAACGTTTTAAGAAAAATTCCGAATGTTACATCATTGGGTATTGATTGTATAAATAAAGTCGAAAACCTTGAATACATTACGCACCTAGAAAACCTTGACAATTTAAGTCTAGGTGTTTATGAATTAAAAGAAACTGAAATACTCAATTTCTATAATTTGAAAAAATTATCCAAATTAAGTATTGGAGAAACACATTCGAAAGCTGTTGATCTCTCCTTTATCAAGGAGTTTAAAGATTTGGAATCGTTATATGTGGACGGAATGAAAAAGGGATTAGAAAATGTCGAGTCCTTATTGAATCTAAAGAAGCTGACGTTTAGAGGTGTAAAATTAGATAACTTGAATTTCTTATCTGATTTAAAAAAATTAGAAGAATTGAACTTATACTATGGTAGTTACAAGAATCTTGATGCTCTTTCAACGCTAAAACAGTTAAAATCAATAGTGTTTAGTCGTGTTCGGCAAATTCCTGATTTTGATTTTTTAAATGCATTAGAAAGTCTTGAAAAAATAGAATTTGAAGGAATGTCAAAAATGGAATCTATCCCTGATTTATCTCAACTAACTCAACTAAAAAAGATTCACATTCATAATAATTTAAGACTTCAAAATATCAAATCTGTTGGAGAAATACCCAATTTAAAATTACTACAACTCTCATTTGCTGAAAACTCAACATCAAGTGAAAGAAAAAATTTAATTTCACAGTCTGTAGACATAGTATTGAAATCAGAGTCTATAGAATACACTAATATTATGCATTGGACAGATGAACTAACGACTAAAAAGCTAACTAAAAAAGGAATAAAAACATGGAGTTGGGACATAAAAATATAACGAACATAGCTAAATCAATAAATCACTACTAAATGGAAGGAATAGGAAATACACCACTTATCAAGTTAAAACATCTTACAGATTCAAATAGTGCTGATGTATATGTCAAGTATGAAGGAGCAAATCCAACGGGTAGTATGAAAGATAGAATGGCACTTTCAATGGTAGAAGGGGCTGAACGAAGAGGAGAATTAAAAGCTGGAGGAACTGTCGTTGATTATACAGGTGGAAGTACAGGTAGTTCTTTGGCTATGATATGTTCTGCAAAAGGATATAAAGCGCATTTTGTTTCATCCGATGCTTTTGCTAAAGAGAAATTGCAAACCATGAGAGCTTTTGGCGCTAAGTTAGATCTGGTTCCCAGTGAAAATGGAAAAATAACAGCCCAAGTTATAGATAATGCGATTGCGAGAGTTCGCGAGATAGCACTACAACCTAATACGTTTTATACAGATCAATTTAAAAACGTTGATAATCGCAATGCATATCACAAAATGGCACATGAAATAATGGCTGTTTTAGGCACAAACATAGATGAGTTTATAGCGGGTGTAGGAACAGGTGGTTGTTTTTCGGGAAATTCAGAAATATTTAAGAAAGAAATACCTGGCATTAGATGTATTCCTATAGAACCCTATAATGTACGAGCTTTATCAAGTGGAGATACAACAGGAACGCATAGACTTGAGGGAATGGGCGCCGGATTTATTCCAGAAATATGCAGAGTGGATTTAGCCGATGAAATCATTTCTGTAAAAGATGAAGATGCGTATGAAACTGCTCGAAAATTGGCAAGAATAGAAGGTGTTTTTGGAGGCGTTACTTCAGGCTCTAATGTTTGGGCTGCTTTGCAAAGAGCAAAAATAATTGGTAAAGGGAAAACAATTGTAACTGTTATTTGTGATTCAGGGTTAAAGTATTTAAACGGAGATTTATATACCTAAAAACTACGCATAAAAATGACAGTCGTTGTGTACATCTATACTTACCAAAAAAGGAAGCTCAGACAAATGGCTTTAGCGCATGTACGTGTTAAGCAAAAGAAAACTACGGAAGTAACTTGATATGGTTTTTCGCTTAAAGCGAAAATAAAAGATGGAGGGATCAAAGCTTCATACGTTTCTATATTTGAAATAGAACTCACATGTATAAAAAACATCTTTTCTTTTACTATCTTAGTTCTAGTTAACCTACCTACAAAAAATCAATACCGCTTGCGCACCTACTCTCCCAGTGCTATTGTAAATGTTGCACACTACGTTTCATAAACAAACCATTAATATTGAAAAAGATAATGAAGCCCCTAACCATCATTTTGATTCTGATTTTAATTAGCTGTAAAAGCGAAACAAAAACGGATAACGGTATTGACATCGAAATTGACAAAAGCGTTTATGACATGTGGAATAACTTTACCGAATCAAATCCTGAATTCAAAACAAACGAATTACCAGATTCTTGGTATTTCCATACGAATAAAGAAGATGCAAATCGGTTAGCGCAACTAACGTTAGGTGGAAAAAAGAAGGCTACTACTTCCGGTTTATATTCTTGGTATGAAGAAGCAAATGCTGATTTACCAAAAATTGGAACAAAACAGATCGTCACAGATTTTGATGGTAAAGCGCTAGCGATCATAGAAACTAAAAAAGTAGATACCATTCCGTTTCATAAAGTTTCTAAAGAATATGCTGCAATGGATATGGGTACGAAAGTGAAACCCCTTGAAAAATGGAGAAAAGCACATTGGGACTTTTTTACGAGTATTATGAAAGAAAGCGGAGAGAAACCAACAGAAGACATGCTCATCGTTTGTGAAAGGTTTGAAGTCATATGGACGAGGAAACACTAATAGTCACATGATCAAAAATGACTCCAATCCTAACAACTTCAGTATACATTACTAAATTTAAAAACAATGGAATTTACAGTAAACACGGATACTTGGTTTATCTTCTCCATATTATTTATAAGCGCATTGGCTTTGTGTATTTTTGGATATGTTGCCATTCCATATTTTAGTATTTTTAGGATATTCAATCATCAGTGGTTATTCTTTTGCGCATGCTAGAATGATGGGATAATATAAGGTCAGAAAATCTAAAAAAACAAGATTTTTATATAAAAAATACAATAAACACTAGCTTTTTTGAGGCTAGTGTTTATTTTTGTTCCTATGGGAACTGAAATGTCCTTTTTAGTGTACTTATACTCTAAAAAGGACTAAGCCATTTGAATCAATTTTAATGAAAATTTCGTTTTGTTGAATTGATTTATAAAGATTTATAAAAAATAAAAAGAAAACATTAATTAGTTGTAAATCAATTTAATAAGATTTTTGCAGGACTAATGACAAAAAATAACAATGAATAATAAGAAACATACGATAACAGCAGCTTTACCTTATGCTAACGGTGCCTTGCATTTGGGACATTTGGCAGGAGCTTATTTGCCCGCAGATATTTATGCCCGTTTTTTGCGTTTACAAGGAAAAGAGGTGCTTTTTATTTGTGGATCAGATGAACATGGTGCAGCCATTACTATTCGTGCAAAACAAGAAGGAAGAACCCCTCAAGATATTATTGATACGTATCACAATCTAAATAAAGATACTTTTCAACGTTTAGGAATTTCTTTTGATCAAGATGATCGTACGAGTAATCCCTTGCATCATGAAACAGCACAAGATTTCTTTAAGAAATTAGAGGAAAAGGGTG
>CAKZKZ010000301.1 GCA_937124495.1 uncultured Dokdonia sp.
AAGGAGATGTGACCAGCTTCTTATTTGCTACAAATTTTAAAGTAGAAGGGTTTGGAGTGCTTTCTGCATATACAGTGACAGGAATCTTTTTTGCAGCAATATCTTCAATAATAATAACTCCATTATCATTAAGGAAGTCTTCTATTTGCTTTGAAACCTCATTTTGTATATCAATCCATTCTACGATATTATATTTCTCTATGGCTACAAAATTTTGAGCTATATAGACCGTCTTTACGAAAGGAAGGTAAAATAGTTGTTGCGCTAATGGTGAATTTGCAGCCTCATCTATATTATGGAACTCATAACTATTATGATTTACCAAAAATTGGTCTGCTTGAAATTTTTTTATTGCAGGATTTGAAGATCCTTCAACAGTAATAGTATACGTAGACATCGCAATAATTTTTATACAAAGGTAGGTATTATAGCTATTGATTACACTATGCAATCAAATCATAAATAACGTATAGAGATACTATAGAGGTGGGTGTTAATGTTAAAAAAGCACTTGATGATTCAATAAAAAGGAAAAAATGCCGTTATGCAAAGCATGGGCGCCAAATATATGTTGTAATTACTTATATTTACGTCCCTTTGAAAACTACATTTTCATGAAGAGAATCCTACTTTTCTTATCATTAGGAAACAATCTATGTCGCACATAGACGTATGATGTGATAGGTTTTTTATGCGATTATAGGATGCATAATCTTGAATATGTAATTTTCAATCATATAATGCCTGTTAAATCGCAACGCTTTAATACAAAAATTTATATATTTGAACGTTACAGTACCTTGTGTACACTTCTTATTAACCTAAATACACCACCGTGTATACATAATAGGATAGTACTTAGGCCTGTGTTACAAAAAAAGTAGTCCCATGAATCTAAAAAAATACTATATTATATTGGCTTTATTTTGCTCGCAATTTGTTGTTGCTCAGGAAGGTTTGCCAGTATTTCTAGATTATCTTCAAGATAATCTTTATCTACTTCACCCTTCTATGGCTGGTGCTTCAAAAACAACAAAGCTTAGAGGAACAACACGTGGTCAATGGGCAGGTGTTGAAGATTCGCCTGCATTACAAACTATAAGCTTAAATGGAAGGATAGGTGAAAAAGTAGGTGTAGGAGGTATATTATTTAATGATAGAAATGGATTTTTCTCTCAACAAGGAGTATATGCGACATTTTCATACCATTTATTGCTTTCACGAAATTACGTAGACCTTAATCAACTTTCATTTGGATTAAGTGTAGGGGTTCTTCAAGGAAAATTAGATGAAACTAATTTTGATCTTACTGATTTTGATCCAGTTATTGCGGGTATAGAGCAATCTGACTCATATTTAAATGTAGATTTTGGAATGTCTTATAATTTTGTAGACTTCTTTGCTCACTTTACTGTTAAAAACGTGCTTCCTGCTAATAGAGATATTTTTACCGAAGCATTCGAGCCAAATAATCAACGTAGATATATTGTCTCAATGGGGTATGTGATTTCTCCTAACTTCTCAGAATGGAGTTTTGAGCCTTCTGTATTATTTCAAGCTACTGAGCGAACAGGAGAAGCAAATATTGATTTAAATGCAAAAGCATATTATAAAATGGACTGGGGGAGATTGTGGGGAGGCCTATCTTATAGAAGAAGTCTTGATGGTGCAGAGTTTACTCCTAATGGAGAAACTGTAGATATTCAAAAGACACAATTTGTCAGCCCATTTGTTGGAGGGTCTTATGATAGATTCTTATTTGGGTATACCTATTCTAATCAAACAAACTCTGTAACATTAACAAACGGAGGTTTTCATCAATTAACGCTTGGGTATAACTTAGGAGAAAATAAAGATCCTTATGATTGTAATTGTCCAGCTGTCAATTAATAGAAACATACATTAAAAACAATAAGCCCGGTTGTTACGTAACAACCGGGCTTATTGTTTATTGAAATTTAACTAGGGTATACTAATTATCACTTAAAATACACCTAATAATTTGTTTCTGCCTCGTCCATACTTCGACTTCGCTCAGCACAAGTGTTTCAGTATAAAATAAAACCGAAGTGATACTATGCTTTGATTTTCTATTTTATCTGGACACGCTCTACAATTCAAATTATTTTAGATTTATTTCAAATGAATAATACCTATTATTCATTTGATGCCATAAGTGCTAAGAACTTGTCAAGATTTGGTAAAATGATGATACGCGTTCTACGATTTATAGATCTATTTTCTTTAGTGTCATTTGAAACGATAGGCATGTAGCTACTTCTTCCTGCTGCAATCAATTTTGAAGGATCTACTTGGTGCGTGTTTTGTAATTCTCTAATAATAGCTGTAGAGCGTTCTACGCTTAGTTCCCAGTTATCTCTAACATAGGCGCCTTTTTTTACTGTTTGGTTATCTGTGTGCCCTTCTACCATAACTTCTATTGCAGGTTCTGAGTTGACAACATCTGCAATTCTTTTTAATAATGCATCTGCTTCTTTGTTCACTCTGTAACTTCCTGACTTGAATAGTAATTTATCAGAAATAGAAATCATAACAACAGTTTCATTTATATCTATTGAAATATCGTCATTTTCCATATTATCTATAACATCACGATCAAGATTACGCTTTAAATTATAAGAGAGCGCTACGTTCATAGAGTCTTCTAATGTTCTAGCGTTTGCAAGTTCAGATGGGTCTACTTTTTCTAATGTAGCGACCATTTGTTTTTTTACATCATTAGATATGACAGCTCCATTATTAGTTCTATCTAATTTTTGATCGTTTGAAATAGTGAGTTGGCCATTAATGTCTTTTAAAGAATTAATTTTAGAATTGTACTCAGTAACACGTGCTTGAATAGCACCGTATTTATTTTCTAACTCTTCTTTTTCTACTTTAGTTTTTGTCAGTGTGACTTTCGTATTGTCATACTCTGATTGCAATGCTACATACTTCTTTTTAGAAACACAAGAGGTAAGGACTAGGGCAATCATTACAATAATTACAGACGTTTTTTTCATTTTAATTTGGATTTTAATTGTTTTTACTACTTGCAGGAAGTAGGTTTTTGTTACTATATTCTATATACGTCCTATGTAATGCATTTGGTTTTTTTATGTAATATATTTAAATAAAAAAAGTGTATACGCCCCGTATACACTTTTGATTTTTTGATGAAATATCTATTATAGAATTTATTTCCAAGTATAATTCTTTTTTTTAGCTTGTGTTTTAATAGCTTCTACCATGGCATTACGTAGTTGATTGTCATCTTTCTTTGTTTGTGCAGCGACATAACTAATACGTTGACTATTAAGTTCAGCAATCTCTTTTTGTATTTCTTCTCTTTCTTTCCTTTTTGTGGCAATGTAGGTTTTTATTTCAGAGGTAGACTTTCCTTTGAGTTCTTTAGGAAGTTCATCCTTATCTAATTCTTCATAACTGAAATTCTCTTCTTTTTCTGCGTCTACCAAATCCCAGCTACTATTTTTATAAAAATGAGAACTCTTGCTTACTGCTCTTTTTACAGCATTAGCTTGTCCATATTCATTTGCATTAGAATCTTGTTCTATTTGTAAGGCCATTTTATCTTCTGCGAGTCTTCCATAGCCAATATAAGTGCCATTAAGGGCTTTGTTTTTCTCTAAAATAGCTTGATCATATGGAGAAGGAATATGTACAGTGCGTCTATCGTGATTAATGGCTATGTAATTTCCTTTTGCAGATTCGGCTCCATCTTTCCAATAGGTGCGAGCTCCTGTATTGTAATCTCCGCAAAATATGGTGTTGATAGTTACATCTTTCTCGCAAGCATTTAATGAAGCATCTTGGTAGCGAACAGGTCCTTGATCAAAAGATTCATTACCGGCTATAAAAATGAGATTTAGATCGTTTTTTTTCGTTCCCCAGTTCAATTGTTCTAAAGATACTTGAATAACTTTTCCACAATATTCGTTTCCTCCGTTTGTTGTAAGACTAAATAAATTTTTTGAAATTTCATCAAGATCATTACTAAAAGCATTTACTTGTCTTATATACCCCTCTTTTGCATTGAGTCCGTCATTTCCATACTCATACAGGGCTATTTGTAGTGTTGGTTTATTTTTAGTTCCACATTTTGCATAGGATAATTCATTGACTAATTCCCATAATTGTGATTTTGCTTGATCTATTAGACCATCCATGCTATTAGAAGTGTCTAGTAGAAGAGCTACTTTAATGATGTTTGTATCAGGTTCTAGAATAGTACGATCATTATTTGATATATGTAGTTTGCTTTGATTCTTTGTGTTGCTTATAGGAGTCGTATAAAAATACGATGTCGCTATCATTAATGATGTTATTAAAATTGTTAGAGTCTTCATAATCGTTTGTATATTTTGATGAATATGATGTAAAGTTAAAGACATGAAAAGGGGTTAAAAATTCAAAATGAGTAAACTGACCTTTTAAATGAGGGAACAGGGTCATAAAATGAGGGAGGGTTCTTTTTTACTCCTCAAAAATGAGTTATAATAGGCTATATCAGAAATCATCATTTTTTGGTGTAGCATTTTTGTACTAAGTTTGGGTCTTATGAAAAAGATGTTTATAGTATGTGCTAAAATCTTTACGTTGTTATTAATTCTTTCTAGCGTGAGTATGTATGGACAGGAGAGCAATACATTTCCTGAAGAGAAAGGTCCAACCATTATGATACGAGGAAGCGTTATAGACGTAGAAACATTGACGCCTGTGCCTAAGGTAAATGTTGAAATTACGGGAGGTAGTTACACAACCACTGGTTCAGATGGAGAGTTTAGAATTAATGCGAGGATAGGGGATGAACTTGTGATACGAAGCACAGACTTTGAAACACGCTATTATACCATAAAAGATAATCAACGTATTCGTGTAGAAGTACAATCAGTATCTGATGATATTGTGCTAGATATGGAAGAAGACAAAAAAAAGCCTAAGCAAGGTTTTACTGATTATATTCAAAAAGCAAGAGAAGTCTATAAAGAGGAACAAGGGGTTTCTAAAGGGATTGATAACATAGCTTCAGCATTAGAAATAAAAACAATAAGCGAATCAGAAAGAGCCATTGCTTATGAGTTGCTAGCAGATATTAATAGCTACTGGAAACAATACGATTTAGCTGTTGCAAATTATAAATCAAGTTTAAAAAGTAAGTATAAAAATACAACTGAAATAAAACTAGCAAGAGCCTATTTTAATAATAAAAACTATCAAGAAAGTATAGATCTCTATCAGGCTTTGCTCAAAAAAGAGTTGTCTTTTGAAGGAAACTTAGAAGCAATTGAAGGGTTAGGAGATACGTATAAGGCAACAGCAAATTATGCAAAAGCCATAGAGCAATATAAAAAAGCAGAGCGTATAGCATCAGACTCTTTTATGGTATCTGTTGCTACACGATTAAATACTAAGATTGCGGAGTCTTATGATCAGATGGGGAATAGTCAAAAAGCTATTAGCTCTTATAATAAAGTGTTGGGTTTGTCTAATCAAGAAAGCTCTGAGA
>CAKZKZ010000302.1 GCA_937124495.1 uncultured Dokdonia sp.
CATCTGTAGCATATGGTAATTGAATACGCTCTATAGCTTCTCCAAAATAAGGTCTTTCTTTTTCATCAAAGTTCCACGTTGAAACTTCTAAAATATCCGCAACACCAGAAGTGATAAGCGTTAAAGCTTTTCCTTCGTAGTTTGTGCTGTTTTCTTGGTATGTAAAATTGTAAAATCTATTACAAATATCACCATTGTAATTGGTAGTATCTGTGTATATACATGCAAGCGTTACTCGATTGTTTGAGTCATACTCATAGGTTACATAATATAGAGTATTGTTGTGATGGTTATCTCTTTTTACCTCAGAGACTCTACCTTGACCGTCATAAATAAAATCAACAGTATAAAAGGGTGTGTCTGGCAATGTTATGCTTTCAATCTTAGTAATATTGTTACCTGAATAGGTGTATTCTCTAAAATAAGTGTCGGTTTCATTTCTTACGAGATTGTTATCGCTATCATAAATAAATCGTAATTCTTGAGAACCATTTGAAGAAGTGCTCACTATGGTGTCCACATAATCTCTCATTTCGACAGCGTCTCCATCTGTATCTGTATCTGTATTGCCATCTGGGTTTCCATCTGCATTGTCATCAGAACAAGAAAATAAAATGATGGTGATAAAAAATGAAAAGAAAAATGATGATTTCATTAAAGTGTTTTTAAAATTTGTTGGCAGCAAAAATGCATAATTTTATTTAAAAGAAATAGTTAAAGCATGTGATGTTCATAAAAATATTACATTTCATGTAGCCAGACACACTTTTGCTAGAACTGTAATGCTATCTAATGATGTACCTATAGAAACGGTATCAAAACTACTTGGACATACTAAGCTTTCAACCACTCAAATTTATACAAGAGTATTAGAACATAAAATTAGTGAAGACATTGATAACTTACGATTTGTTTAATTTTCAATTGTTTAAACAATATTTTCTTGAAACAGATTAAAAGGAGGTACAATCTTACGAAAAAATTAATTTAATTCTAATAGAACATTTGACTTATAATAATCACCTATAGGAATTTCAATACCTCCAATTTCAATATCATGCTTTGTGAAAGCCGTTATTTTTTGTTTATTAATAATATATGAACGATGAACTCTTAAAAAACTAGTACTTAATTTTTTCTCAAAAGCAGTAATACCATGTTTTACTATTATTGTAGATGAATCTGTAAGATAAATCCTTATATAGTCTTTTATACTTTCTATATAATTTACATTACTAAATAAAACCTTAATACTCTTTTTATTGCTATGCACATAAATATGCGCTTCTTCCTTAATTGTATCCTGAGTCAACATAGTTAAAGGTCTAACACTTTCTAAAAATTTTTCAATTGCCATAAAAAAACGTTTAAAAACTATGGGCTTTAGTAGATAATCAACTGCACTTAACTCAAAACCATCTAGGGCATATTCTCGATAAGCAGTAGTGAATATTACTTTAGGTTTTTTTGTAAGGTTCTTAAAAAAGTCGGTCCCTTTTAAAACAGGCATTTCAATATCCAAAAACAGTAAATCTACAGCTTGATTCTGTAAAACTTTATAGGCTTCAATAGCGGATTCACAGGATGCTACAATTTCAAAATTGTCTAATTGAGACAGATGCGTTTCAATCAATTCTCTAGCCAGATCTTCGTCATCAACAATGAGGCATTTATAAATCATTTGGTGTTATTTTTAAATCAACAAAATAGGTGTCGCAATTATCTTTTATATTTAAAGTATAGCGATTTGGATATAATATATCGAGCTGTTTTTTTATGTTTAACAAACCTATAGCATCATGTTTTTTTATAGCGTATTTTTCTGAGTTAGAGGGTTTGGTGTTTTTTATGCTGAATTCGATTTTTTTTGAATTTCCTTTAATATTGATCTCTATTTTAGCGGTGTTTATTTCTTGGTTGACACCATGTTTAAAAGCATTTTCAAGAAAAGTAAGGAGGAGTAAAGGTGCAATTTTCACATTACTTTCTACATTTTCATTAAATGTTACATCTACTCGCTTTTTATATCTAACTTTTTCTAAAGAAATATAGTTATGTAAAAGCGTAACTTCATTTTTTAGCGGTACAAAATTACTTTTACATCGATACAATATATAATCTAAAATTTCAGAGAGTTTGGCTATTACCTCAGGAGTTTGGTCCGATTTTTTTAATGCTAAAGTATATACATTGTTTAAAGTATTAAATAAAAAATGAGGGTTTAATTGGTTTTTAAGCGCATCTAGTTCATTTGCCTTCTTTTGCTCCAGCAAATTGGCTGTCTCTTTTTGTTGTTTGTAATAATTAAAAACTATTAATACAATAGTAGGAGAAATGTAGCTTGGTAAACTCACAAAGAAGGTATACATATCTGTAATTCTTTCGATGAAAATTAATGGAGGGCGATACTCGTATTCTTCTTTAAAGATTTCTGCTAAATAAAAACATCTAAAAGCTGAATAAGAAAAGTAGGCAAGATAAACTATAAGGAAACATCCAACGAAAAAGAGTATTTTTTTATTCTTATTTAATAGCTTTGGAATAAATAACCTTATCACAATATAAGCGATAATTATTTGAAACAATAAGTCAAATAGAACAGCTTGGGTTATGAGAGATTTGTTCTTTTCATAAGGCCAAGAAATACTTAGATAATACACAAATACCACAAGCCAAAACAGTACATGTTTAAATTCTGGCTTTTTAAAAAAATTGACTATTATTGATTTTATCATAAGCCACAAATTTACAACTAAAGATGTAATCTTATTGATTCTGTAGACATATCAAGGATATAAGAAGTTAAACCACTTATATACGTCGATTAAGCACAAGTTTTAAAGAAGTGGGCTTTTTGTTTGTTAAAATTGGGCGTATGTCTACTTTTCAAAATTTCAAGCTTGTTAATAGCTATTTTCGCCATATATTAAATATAAAGCTTTAAAATTTATGAATTTTAAAATCAAATTGGTTGCAACATTATTAATAACGCTTAGTTCTTTTTCAAATGCTCAAATACGTCAAGGTAATACTATAGCAATTGCAGATAGCCTATATTCTAATGTTTTAAATGAATCTAGAAATATCTTTGTTAAATTACCTAGAGATTATTCAGAAAATAGTAACAATAAATACCCTGTAGTTTACATTTTGGATGGTGAGCTTTTGCTATCTACATTAGATTTAGTACATAGCTATTATAATGGAGGTTTTTTTCCAGAAATGGTTTTGGTTGGTATTTCAAATGCAAACAACCGTACAAGAAACCTAACCACTTCTGTTGTTGAAAGTTTTAATCAAGAAAATGGGAAAGCCAATAATTTTATAAAGTTTATTGAAACTGAATTAATTCCTTATGTAGATAAAAAATATCCAGCAACAAATTATAGAACCTTAATTGGCCATTCTTATGGCGGTCTTTTTACTATTAATACCTTAATTAATCATACAGAGTTATTTGATAATTATTTAGCAATCGATCCAAGTTTGGATTGGGATAATCAAAAATTACTAAAACAGGCAAAAAACGTGTTAGCCACTAAAAATTTTGATGGTAAAACAGTATTTATAAGCTTGAGTGGGCAATTACATATGGCTAATCCTGAAGTCACAATAGAAAATGTGATGGAAGATACATCTAACTTTACTATTTTCCCTCGGACTAACATTGCGTTCTCAAAGCTGACAAAAAAAAATGCTAATAGCGGATTAACATCTAACTGGAAATATTACCCAAATGACCTTCATGGTACTGTGCCATTGCCTTCAATTATAGATGGTTTAATTACTATGTTTAAATGGTATCAATGGGAAAACACAAGCGATTTTAATAATCCAGAAACTTCAATAGATAAAATTCGTGAATTTGTAAAGTACAGAGAAACTAAATTGAAGAGTCATTTCGGGTATTTAGTACCGCCATATGGCGAAGATCTTTTCAATATGCTTGGCTACATGAATATTGATTTTGACCAGCTTGACAAGTCATTGATGTACTTTAAGTTCGCTACCTATTATTATCCCAATAGTGCTAATGCTTATGATTCTCTAGCAGATTATTATGCTGCTAAAAAAGAGTATGCAAATGCATTAAAATATGTTACTAAAGCCTACGATTTAAGCGGGAAAGACTACCATAAAAAAAGAATCGAGGAGTATAAAAGCAAGCTCTAAAAAAAGGTTTTACACGCTGTTTAGCAATATTAATTAACTCTATCATGAGAGCATAAAAAATGATAGAGCCAGAAATCCTATGAAAAAAAATAATCAAATTATGAAAAAGATTACCCTTTTGTTTTGCGTAATAACGAACATTTACGCATATTCTCAAGCAGTATCAACATTTTCAAACGGTACTCCAGATGATGGTATTGCCATAGATAGTAACGGGAACATTTATTGTTCAAATTATGCAGGAGATACCGTTTTTAAATTTACACCTTCAGGTGATGTTACTTCCTTTATTACAGGTTTGAATTCACCTAATGGGATTGCCTTTAATTCGAATGAGGAGCTCTTTGTTTGTGATGGTCAAGGCAGTACTATTTATAAATACGATATTAATGGAATCTTAATAACATCTTATGGCGTAACTGGTCATCCTTCTGGGATTACAAAATCGCGAACTAGTGAGTCCATGATATTCACTAATTATACCACAAATAAGATAATGAATCTCGCACCAGATGGAAGCATTACCGAATTAGCTAGTGGTTCGCCTCTTAGTGGTCCTGTTGGTTTAGCGTATGATGATAATGATGTTTTATATATAGGGAATTATAATGATCGTAAAATTTACAAATTTGAAAATAATAATTTGCAATATATCGCTCAGGTTCCTGGGAGTGGCCCTGCTCCTTTTTTAGGATTCATTGCATATGGACAAGGGAAACTTTTTGGTACAATTCTAGGGACTCATAAAATATATACAATAGATCCTAATGCTACAGATTCTGTTACGTTATTCGCTGGGGATACACAAGGAAGTACAGATGGTGACATTTCTTCGGCAAGTTTTAACCAGCCAAATGGAATTTATTTCAACACTACAGATAATTCCTTGTACGTAACAGAGTTTGGGTCTAAAAACCTAAGAATTATTTCTGATGTGAATTTAAGTATAAACCAAGAAACATTAAGCAATAGTGGCTTAACCCTATACCCTAATCCAGTTGAGAGTGTTTTAAATTTAAAGATTGAAAGATCCCTTACAAGTTCAAATTACTCAATAACAATTTATGACTTTTTAGGAAAAATCATTTACAATGAAAATGCTATAACATTAACTAATTCTTCTGTAAATATTGATACCAGTGCCTGGAATAGTGGAATATACTTGTTGAAAATAGAATCTACAAATGGCCTTTTACAATCTAAAAAAATTATAAAACAATAAATACATAATGAAACAAATTTTAATTATTGGCTTCGCGCTATTTTTTGCAAAGGGAATTGCACAGAACAGAAATATTGAGTACTCAAAGTTAATCCAAGAAGGTTGGAAACTTTGTTTGAATAAAGATTTTGAAAACTCGGCTAAATTGTATGAAAAGGCTTTTGAGTTAAATAAAAATGTACCATTAGCAGATCGTTATAACGCTTCCTGTATTTATGCGCTGTCTGGAAATAATGATGCAGCTTTTCGACACTTATTTATTACCGCAAATAATTTAAAATGGGATGATTTAGATCATTTAAAAAATGACACAGATTTAGTGTCTTTACATACAGATAATCGTTGGAGAGAGCTTGTTTCTATAGTTGCTAAAAACAAACAAGACATAGAAAAAGACTTTGATAAGGGTTTAGTGACTGTTTTAGATAAAATTTACTTTGATGATCAAAGCACGCGTAATCAAATCCGCTCTATGGAAGAAAAACATGGTAGAGGTTCAAAAGAAATGGACGCATTTTGGCAAACCATCCTTAAAAAGGATTCCATCAACTTAATCAAAGTAAGTAAAATATTAGACGAGAGAGGTTGGCCAGATAAAAAGCTTATTGGAAAAAGAGGGACATCTACTTTATTCTTGGTCATTCAGCATGCAGATCAAGAAACTCAAGAAAAATACTTACCAATGATTAAAAAGGCGGTAGTTACTAATAATTTACCAAAAAGACAGTACGCAATGTTTTATGATAGATTGATTTTACGACGCGGAGAGTACCAAATTTACGGGACGCAATTAGCAATGAATAATGAGAGTAAAACACCTTACGTATTGCCTTTAGAAGATCCAAAAAATGTAGACAAACGAAGAGCAGAAATGGGATTAAATACCATGCAAGAAAACTTAAATAGATGGAATCTTACTTGGGATGTTGACGCTTATATAAAAGCATTACCAGCAATAGAGGCAAAAGAAAAAGAATTAAACCAAAAAAATAAATCCTAATGAAAAAGAAAATCCTTTTGGTATTGTTGTTTGTAGGTGCTATAATTTATGCTCAAGAGCAACCCTCATTTAGCGATACATCTGCCAATACAAAAGAAATAACAACCCGCTATTTTAATGATTATATCGCACTTGATTTTGAAGCCATGCAGCCTCTAATGGATAATGATATTTCTTTTAATGATGCTACTGCGAAATTAATTTTTGGTATTGAATTAGTAGAAGGAAAAACACAAGTTGTTGAAAACTTTAAAAAAACTTATGCCGCAATTGTAGAAATGAAATCTGAGGTTATAAGAACCCTATTTTCAAGCAATGTAGGGGTTTTTGAAATTCAACTGACATATAAATTTAAAGTAGAAACGGGAAAAACAATTACGATTAAAAAAATGCCTCTTATAGTTATTTTAACAGTTAAAGATGATAAAATAAGTGAGCACCGAGATTATGGTGATTATAACCATTTTTTAGAACAGTATAAAAAACAATCAAATCAGTAAAAAATAGTGAAGAGAACAACGGTTATAGTTTTAATGATAATTGCAATTCTTATAAGTGGATGTGAAAATGAGTCACAAGATATCCTTGAGAAAAACAAAGAGATAGTAATCAGTTTCTATCAAGATTTTTTTGGAGACTTAAATTTCGAATCAGCAAACAAATATATAGGAGATACTTACATTCAACACAACCCAGCATTAGCTGATGGTAAAGAGGCTCTTATAGATGCAGCTAAACTTTGGTATAAAGATACGCCAAAGAAAAAAGTAAAATTTAATCTGGTAATGGCAGAAAAAGATTTAGTCTTTGTACAAATTATTGATGAGAAAGGCGGAAATAGGTTTTCAACTATGGATGTATTTAGAATTACTAACGGTAAGATATCTGAACATTGGGATGCCTTTGCAACCTTTAAAAATGAGGCTGTATCTAAGAATGATAATCCATTATTCTAAAACCAATAGATCTAAAGACTTGTAACAAAGTTATTTGTTATTCGTGTTAAAACAGTAAACATAAAATAAAGTAAAATATACAATATGAAAAAGTTAATATTAGTAGCCATATTTTTTATACCAGTTATTCTTTTTTCTCAATCTAAGAACAATCAGAAAAAGATATTAATGGTAGTAAGTAGTTATGGAAAAGATTTAGGAGCTACACGACCAGGTTATGAATTTGACGAATTTTCTCAAGCCTATTTAATCTTTAAAAACAACAATTTTTCTATAGTTGTAGCGAGCCCAAAAGGAGGGAAAGTAGAGTCTGATAAATTCAACAAGGATAAAACTTATAACAAACTACTTTTAGAAGATAAAGAAGCTTTGAGCTTATTAGATAATACAAAAACCACGGCAAGTATAAACCCTGAAGATTATGATGCCATTTATATTGTTGGTGGAAAAGGCGCTATGTTCGACTTGCCTCATGATCCTTCACTTCAGGATATTGTATTGAATCTTTATAATAGAGAAGGAACAGTTATTTCTTCTGTTTGTCATGGGCCAGCATCATTTGTAAATATTAAAAGCAATGATGAATATATCGTTAAAGATGTTGAAATGTCTGGGTTTTGCAATGTTGAAGAAGAACTTTTTGGAAAAAAATGGGTGAAGGAATTCCCTTTTAGTTTAGAAGATAAGTTAAAGTCTAGAGGAGCCATTTTTACACAAACCGATTTTATGTTATCTAATATAGCCGTTTCTGGAAAATTTGTAACAGGACAAAATCCTTTTTCAACTACTAGATCTGCTGAAGCTGTAGTTGAATCTTTAGGTCTTACACCTGTAAAAAGAACATTGTATAAGGATGAAAAAAGTGTGTATTTAATACAAGATCTTTTGGATAAAAAGAAAACGATTAAATGGACAGAAGATGAATTAGCAAAAAATAAAGAAGATTATGATGTGCAAATAATTGCAGTCTATGGCTATTATAAAATTTTAGCCGCTAAAGATAATAAGGAAGAATTAATAAAAGGTATTGCGTTAGTAGAGTTAACATCACCTCATTTTTTTAATGAGAATCTTCAGATGTTGGTAGCTAAAACATATGTTAAATTGGATAAGAAAACAATAGCAAAAAAAGTTTTAAATGAATTAATTGCTAAAAATTTATTAAAAGAACAAGCAGAAAAAATGTTGAATAATATTGCCAACAATTAAAAAATTTGAACAATGAAAAAAGTGTGTTTTATTTTAATATTTGTATTCTCAGTATTTTTAAGTGACTGTAATACTGAAAAAAAGAACTCAAAGAATAGTGATTCATCAACTATAGAAAACCCTTATTTTGGACAAAAACCACCTGGCTTAATTCCTGAACTTTTTGCACCTGGTATTATTTCAATGAATGGAAGATCCGAGATGGGTGTTTCGTTTTCTCCTGATTTAGATGAAATGTATTTTACAGTTCAGAAAAAATATGGAGTACCTGCAGATATCTACTTTTCAAAATTCGAAGATCAAAAATGGACACCATTTAAAAAAGCCAATTTTACCAAAGGAAAAAAAGCCGGAGAAATGGAGCCACATGTGAGTTATGACGGTAATAAAATATATTTCACCGCGTATAACGCTGACTTTACGGACACTAGTATTTGGTATGTCAATCGTGTGAACAATGGTGGGAGTGATGCAATGAAACTTGATTCACCTTTAAATGAGGATGAAGTTATGACGTCAACTGTAGCGAAGAACGGAGATATTTTTGTTACCAATTTATCTAAAGGGAAAACCTATTATGCTCCTAATATCAATGGTAAATATCCAAAGGCTCTGGAAGCTGAAATTAAGTTTGGCGGTCATGCCTTTATTTCCCCATCTCAAGATTATTTAATAGTAGATGCTCGAAACAAAGAAGACGAAAATAAAAAAGATGCGGATTTTTATGTTTATTTTAAAAAGAAAGACGGTGCATGGTCAAAACCAATAAACCTTGGCATTACAGTAAACTCTACGTATAACGAAAGAGTTGCGACTGTCACTCCAGATGGCAAATATTTAATTTTTAGCCGAGGTAGCGAAGGTGGACAATTAAATCTTTATTGGATGAGTACAGAAATTATCAGCAAATTAAAAATGGAATATTTTAAGAAGCAACAATAAATTTAGCAAACATAATTTCTAACCCTAACCTACTTAAAAAACCAACATAGATTTTCAATTCAGTTTGTATTTATTAAATTAGTTGCTGAAACACGCAACGAGATTATACACCAATACGTTGTCAAACATTTTGACACATTATTTGTAACCTTTAGATTTTTTTATGGTCTGTACATAAGTAATCTTAAAATTAATTCAAAAAAATGTTAAGACAATCTTTATCTGTATTAATTCTAATTATTCTTTTTTCTAGTTGTCAACAAAATTTAAATAAAGACAACTCAGTTGTAAAAAATAATACAAAAGCAGATTCCATTACTATTGGCTTGAAGCATATCATTACTTCTAATGTATTGAATGAGGATCGTCAAATTCTTATTTCATTGCCTAATGGTTATGCAACTGGTAATGCAAATTATCCTGTTCTTTATTTAACAGATGGTTTCCAAAATATAGAACACGTAAGAGGTTCAGTAGAAATTTTAACAAGAACCGGAAACATTCCACCTATAATAATAGTAGGCATTAAAAGTGTAAACAGAGAAAAGGATTTTACACCAACAAATACTGAAAGCAACCCAAAAAGCGGTGGGAGTAAGCAATTTTTAAAGTTTATTGAAACAGAATTAATACCGTACATTGATACAACTTACAGAACAAATTCATTTCGAGTTTTAGAAGGACATTCTTTAGGTGGACTTTTTGTCGCTTCGACCTTAATGGAAAAACCTGAAATATTTCAAGGTTTTATAATAATGAGCCCTGCACTATGGTGGAATGGGGAAGAACTGACCAATAAAGTGAAAACATTCTTTAAATCTTATCCTAATTTAGAAAAATCATTGTTTTTTGGAATTGGAAAGAAAGAATCCTCAAGAGAATTTGGTATGCGTAAAGAATTAACAAATTTTATAGACGCGCTAAATGAAGACAAACCACAGAAGTTTAATTTTGAACATAAAGAATTTGATGATGAAGGGCATATGTCTTCGCCTTTATTATCAAATTATTACGGTCTTAAATCGATATTCTCAGATTTAAAATATTCAAATGAGTTTAAAGCAAATTATAATGATATTACATTTTTAAAAAAGGAAAAAGAAATTTTAAATAAGTATGGCGAAAATGCAAAAAGAACAGCAGAAACTTATTATGAATTAGGTGCTACTATTTACATTGAAAATTTACCTGGTGCTATAACTGTTTTTAAAAGAAGTATAGAAGTTTACCCATACGATATTAATCTTATTACTACTTTAGCTAAACTATATGAGAAGAACAAAGATATTTCTAACTCAATAGATACTTACAAATATGCCATTGAAGTTTCTGAAAAATATAATTTTGGGAAGGAAAAAAGTTTTCAAGAGGAGATTGATAGGTTAAAAAACAACTAGCTACAACAACGTGTCCTATAATTCATTGCTAGGCAAGTGTTTATTTATAAATGCTAACTTAAGATACACGAACACGTTAGCATTCATTATAACCAACATTATAAATACTTCAAGAAACTAGTTTACTATTTCGAATTTCTCTAAAATTGTTAAGCCGTATTTTCAATAACTTTATTTATAAGAAAGATAAAATATAGATAAATAGCTGCAAAAACAAGCATGACGTAAAGATGTCTTATAAGTGTCGCTATCAATAAAGGCCAATGTGAATTATTTTTGTAAGAAATAAAAGTCACAATATGAAAACATTTAGAGCGGCAAAAATATGCTCAGTATTATTTATTAGTTTAGTCTCTATAAAGTCTATTCAAAGTCAAAATATAGAATCACAAATTGACAAACTCATATCAAAAACCTATATTGAAAATGGTCCAGGTATAGCTATACTTATTGCAAAAAATGGAATTCCACTATACAAGAAATCATTTGGTAAATCTAATATAGAACTTAATTCAAACGTGAATACTGAATCTGTTTTTCAAATAGGGTCTTTAACTAAACAATTTACTGCTACAGCTATTTTAATGCTTGAAGAAAAAGGGAAATTAAAATTAACCGATAATATTACTAAATATCTTCCAGACTATCCGACTAATGGAAATAACATAACTATTCATAATTTATTGAATCACACATCTGGTATAAGAGGGCGAACTCCTATAAGTGACTCTAAACTGATGGCAATTGATATGAAGGTTGAGCAATTAATAGAATATATAAAAAAACAACCTTTAAAGTTCAATTCAGGAGAACAATTTAGTTATAGCAATTCAGGGTACATTTTATTAGGTCGTATTATTGAAATTGTAACAGGAAACTCTTATGAAGAGTTTATTGAGAATTATATTTTTAAAAAAGTAAAAATGAATGATTCAAAGTATGGTAATAATAAAGAAATTATAAAAAATCGGGCTAGTGGTTATCAATTTAATGGTAAAGATTATATTAATGCTACTTACATGAGTATGACACTACCTTATGCTTCGGGCTCTATACTATCAACTGTTGATGATTTATTAAAATGGCAAAATGCGCTTAATTCTGGTATGTTAATAAAGCAATCTAATTTTATGAAGGCAACTAATGGCTCTGTCCTGAATAATGGTCAAAAAATTCCTTATGGTTATGGTTGGTATAAAAGAAAAATTAATAATTCAACAGCAATAGCACATGGTGGAACTACATCTGGGTTTATGTCCAATAGTATATATTTAAAAAAGGAAAATGTATATATCATTGCTTTAACTAACTGTTATTGTAAAAAAAATAAAGATATTCAAAAAATCACTTATGAAATAGCATCTTTATTTACACAGAATACTTCTGAGACTGATATTGAAAAAGTGCAATTATCCAACAATGAGTTAAGAAAATGGATAGGAACCTATAGATTAGCGAATAACACTTCTATTAGTATAGAGTTAATTAATAATAATTTATATGGATACAGCACTAAAAAAGAAAATATAAAACATAAATTAATTCCTCTATCAAAGAATGATTTTATTTTTGAGAATAAAAAATTCAGTTTTTATTTCACGATTTCAAGAGAAGGAGAAAAACAAGTAAAAATGTCTTCAGGGAACAGAACATTGTTGGGAGTTCAAACTAAATAATGTAATAGATGAATTTAGCAAATAAAATAAAAAAAGAAAGGCAAAAGCAGGGACTATCACAAGAGATGCTTGCTGAAAACTCTGGGTTAAGTTTAAGAACAATTCAACGAATTGAAAAAGAAGAGTCTATTCCTACTGGAGATAGCCTTAAAAAAATAGCAAAGGCATTTAATTTCACAGTAGATGAATTGGCAGATTGGGAGATTATAGAAGACAGAGGTTATTTAAAAAGTTTAAACCTATCTGCTTTGCTCTTTATATTTTTTCCTTTATTAAGTATTTTACTTCCTTCTTTGTTATGGATTTTAAAAAAAGGTAAAATCAAAGATTTAAATGAAACAGGTAAATCTTTATTGAATTTTCAAATCACTTGGAATATAGTATTGTTTCTTGGTCTAATTTTAATGTTTATGTCATCGAAAACAGGACTTTTATCTTTTGGAGCTGGACTTATAACATTATTTATTGGCCTAATGTATATATTAAATTTAATTTCAATAATTATTAATTCATCTAGAGTAATGAAAGGAAAAAAAGTCAAATACCTTTTTAAAATTAAATTTATAAACTAATAGTAAATAAATAACGAAATGCTAACACCGTATAAAATTAATTACTGATTTTAGCCTATTTACGAAAGTCCTCGCGGACTTTCTATCTGAGATTTATTTGCTAACTTTAGTGTTTAAACCACGCAACTAATCTTATACAAACACGTTGGCAATAATTTGACCATATACAAACAAAATGTCTATTAATATTAAAAACCTGAGAAAACAAAAACATCTTACTCAGGAAGAACTTGCCAAAGAGTCTGGAATTTCCATAAGAACAATCCAGCGGATAGAAGCAGGACAAGAACCTAAAGGGCATACCGCAAAAGCACTTGTAAAAGCACTTCGTTTAGACATAAATACACTAAATAAAACACCTTCAACAGAAAGAAATTATTCATTAATCAAAATCATAAACCTATCCTCAGTATTCGTATTTTCTATTCCATTGTTAAATATTATTGTGCCTCTCATAATTATGAAATTTTACAAACAATTTAATAGTATTACGAAACAAATTTTATCACTTCAAATTTTATGGACTATTGTTTCAACTCTGATTTTCTTTATAGCAGGGTTTCTTAAAACTACGTTATCGCTTTCTCGTCACCTTATGCTTTGGGTATTTGTTGTTCTGATATTAGCTAATATCATTTTAATACTTGTAAACACTGCAGGTATAGATAAAAATAAAAAGCTCTTTTTTAAGCTTAATTTCAGTTTCATTTAACGCCTAGCAACTACTGTCGGCACATTGTCGTCTCTTTGACACATTTTTGTCAGGGTCATTTTTGTGATTACACTATCACTTTTTATGACTTTTGATAAAAAAATAAAATGATGACCAAAACAAATTTCTGTATTATTCTCTCGTTAATTATTGTGAATTCTTTTTCACAAGCCCAAAAAAAGCCTCAGCAAGCAAGTCTTTATTCTAAAATAGACACATATTTAACCGCTGGCTCTAAAAATGGTTTTTCTGGAGCAATCTCTGTCGTTAAAGATGGAGAAATCATCATTAATAAAGGTTATGGAATAGCAAACAAAGACACCCAAATTCTTAATAACCCAAACACCATTTTTGATATCGGTTCTAACGCAAAACAATTTACAGCAACAGCAATTTTAAAACTAGCTGAATTAGGAAAGTTAAATTTAACAGATTCTTTAAGTAAATTTTTTATAAATCTACCTAAGGAGAAACAAAACATAACAATACATCAATTATTATCACATTCAGCAGGTTTTATAGATGCAATCGGAAATGACTTTGATAAAATTTCTCAAAAGCAATTTGTTGAAAAACTTTTCGCAAGTAAATGATTATCAGAACCGGGAGAAAAATACTCGTATTCTAATACTGGTTATAGCATATTGGGAAGAATCATAGAATTATCTTCTGGTCAATCTTACGAAACTTTCTTAAATGAATATCTTTTTGCACCTGCTGGCATGAAACAAACAGGGTACCTTTTGCCAAAGTGGGACACAAAACAGATGTCTCGTGGATACAATAGAAATGTACTAGAAACTGATCCAACAATTACACGTTATCAAAAAGATGGAGATATAACTTGGCATTTAAAAGCAAATGGAGGAATTAACTCGACTCAAAATGATATGCTACTCTGGTACAAAGCTTTAAAAACCAATACAATTTTATCAAAAGAATCATTTAAAAAATTAACGACACCGTACATTTCAATGAACTCTAAAAAAACGCATAATTATGGTTATGGTTGGGTAATTAATGAATCAATATCCAATACATTGAGATTTTCTCATAATGGCTCTAATGGAACGTTTTCACATACTATATTATGGTACCCGAAAACACACACATATATAGTATACTCTACAAATGCAAATAGCACAAAAGTAGAGAACATTGCTTATGTTGTTGCAAAAATAATTTTGGATAAAAGTTATGTTCCTAAACCTATAAAAGATAATATTTACTCATTTACAATGAGTTATATCAATCAACATTCAAAAGATAAATCGAATGCCCTTGCTGCTTTACTTAAGGAAAATTACGCAGATGATTTCAACTCAGGACTTTTTAACACAATTGGAAATCTCTTATTAAAGTCTAATGAAAATTTGAACTGGGCATTAGAACTTTTTAAAATGAATGTTCAATTATACCCAGAAGACGGTAATCTTTGGGATTCTTTAGGAGATGGATATAATGCAAATAACCTAAAAGAAGATGCTATAAAAAGCTATCAAAAAGCAATTGAGTTTGGAAATATAGACTCACAGAAAAAGTTAACAGAATTAATTAAAAACTAGAACAACAACTATTGCCACAACGACCATAATTCATTGCGGCGGAATTTCCTCGAAACCAATCCAACAAATCGTGAAGCGATTTTTTCGAGTTTAAGAGATGTTTTTAAACTTCTACATACTGTACTAAAAAATGTAATTTTATTTATGCCTTTTTGATAGAAATTGTATATTTGCCCACCGTAAAGACAAATTAAATTTGTTTTTAAATAGTTCTTTTTGACTTTAGTGTACAATTAGGTGAATACATATCGTTAAAAGTATTTTAAATAAATGAAATACAGGATGTTATAGAATTTTAATTAATCCTGCCACCCCGACTTTTAAAGGTTTATTATAAACCAATAAATATTTAATTAAATGGGAGTCAGTAAATTACATTTTTACTATTTCCATTTGTTTCGTTTTGAGAGTATATATTAGGGTGCCCTAATCGGTGTCCTATTCTAATCCTGATAAAATTCGTATCTTGTATTCTCAATCATGCATTTGACTTTCGCACGCTGATTTGGCTTTCGTTTAAAGTATTGTTTCACTAAAAACGAAAGTAATGAGAACTTCAAAAACATTTAGTATTCACTTTTGGCTGAAAAAATCAGCTGAAAAAAGTAATGGAAAAATTCCAATTTATGCACGAATCACTGTTGATGATATTCGGGCAGATGTAAGTACAAAGAGATGTACGCTACCACACTATTGGATATCTAAGGCAAACAGAATTAATCCGCGTATTTCTGGTGCGAAAGCTATTAATCAATATTTAGATGATGTATATGCCAAGCTTATAGATTGTCATAAGCAATTACACATAGAAAACAAGTTAATTACAGCACAAGCCATTAAACTAAGCTATTTAGGAACAGATAAGGAAGTAACTACTATAAAAGAGTTGTTGGATTATCATTTTAAAAAAGAACTATCAAAATTAGAACCAGGTACAGCTAAAAATTATGGAGCAACTGAAAAATATTTACTAAAATTTTTGACTAAAAAATTGCAAATTTCAGATGTCAAGTTAGCTACAATCGATTATTCATTTATAACAAGTTTTGAAAATTATATGCGTGCTTGCAAACCCTTAAGAGCTTCTCAACCTTTAACTAACAATGGAATTATGAAGCACCAAGAGCGTTTTCAAAAGATATTGAATATTGCTATGAAGTTTAGCTGGATTCAACATAACCCTTTTGTACTGTATCAGTTAAAGTTTGATGAATATGATAGTCATTTTCTAGAGGCAAACGAGCTTGAAATTTTTAAAAATTTGACTTTTGAAGATTCTGGACTACAATTAGTTTGCGACATTTTCGTGTTCGCTTGTTATACCGGATTAAGCTATATTAAAGTTAAACTACTGAAAAAAGATGGTATTGTTACAGGAATTGACGGTGAACAATGGATTAACGTTACTAGAAAAAAGACAAAAACCCCTGTAAAAGTTCCATTACTTGATGATGCCAAACGTATTTTAGATAAATACTCCGAACATCCTAACGTTAATAATAATTATTCATTGTTACCAGTGTATACCAATCAAGTAGTTAATAGATACTTAAAAGTCATTATAAAAGAAGCTGGTATACAAAAGCGTATCACTTTTCACGTTGCTCGTCACACTTTAGCCACAACTGTTACCTTATTAAATAACGTTCCATTAGAGACAGTTTCAAAGTTATTAGGACATACTAAATTATCAACAACACAGCGCTATGCTAGAGTGTTGAAAAGAAAATCAGTAACGATTTCGGTAAATTAAAGGATATCCTAAAGGCAAATATAAAACAGAAATGCTCTTATAAAACTACGTCATATAATCATTTACAGATTGTTAAATTTATATGAATTAGAAAGTTTATTTTCTGACCGCACAAAAATGGTTGCTTATCCACATTGTTCAAATGTAATAGGCCATATTAACCCTGTTAAAGAAATTAGTCAAATAGCTCATAAGCATAGGACACTATCAGTGGTTGATGGAGTTGGTTTAGCTCCACACGGTTTTCCGGATTTAAAAGATCTGGGTATGGATATTTATCTTTTTTCATTGTACAAGACTTTTGGACCTCATTTAGGGTTGATGTACATCAATAATGAGTTGATAGGGCAGATGGAAAATCAATCTCATTTTTTCAAGGATGGGATAACAAAGAGTATGCTAACACCAGCAGGACCCGATCATGCGCAAATTGCAGCTGCTAACGGAATATTAGATTATTTTGATGCGGTTTATAAACATCATTTTGATGAGGAAGCAGAACCTGCTCAAAGAAACAAAGCATTGAATAGATTATTTCAAGAACATGAAAGAGCCCTTTTGGAGCCCTTACTTGATTTTTTAAGATCTTGTGATAATGTTCAAATAATAGGTACTGATAATACAGAATTAAGAGCACCAATAGTTTCAATTATCCCTAAACAAAAAAAACTTAAAAATGTTTATGAATCCTTAACAGGGCACAAATTAATGTTAGGTATAGGCAATTTTAATGCGGTTCGACCTCTTATGGATTTAGATATTCCAAGACAACCTGGAGTTTTAAGAATTTCTTTTTTACATTACAACAGTATGGAGGAAATTAATCAGTTGTTAAATGGATTAAAATTCGTACTTGAGGACTAGTTTTAATATGCTGTCATACACGAATATAAATAAACGCGAGTAACAAACTTAAAGTATTCATTATGATCTACCACCAACAAAAAGCGAATGCCATTTTGAAACCCTATATCAGATGTTTTTGGTGGTTAGATAACGATTCATCAAAAAATATAGATTACACAATTTTGCCTGACGGTTTTTTTGATATTATCGTTCGCTTTGATAATTACGAATACGATAGTACAGTGCTAACCGGAACATATACAAAAGAGATTGAAGTGGCAATCCCACCAAATCATCAACTTTTCGGAATACAATTCAAATTACTAGCTGCGGAATATATATTCGCTGAAAGTATTGCTCCATTATTAAACTCCGAAAAAAAGTTACCCAATAATTTTTGGAATCTAAATATGTTAGATTTTTCCGAAAACTTAGATACTATTGATAAGTTAAGTTCAATAATAAGTCATGAAATCGATAAGCAAAATAATCTAGACAACCGAAAACTTCATCTTTTTAGGTTATTAAGCCAAACTAAAGGCAATCATAGCGTGAGTTATTTTGCTGATAAAGTGTTTTGGTCTAGTAGGCAAATCAACAGATATTTTAATAAAATGTTCGGGCTTTCACTAAAAAGCTATTGTAATATATTACGATGTTCGGCATCATTTAAAGACATCAAAGAAGGAGATTTATTATCAAACCAAAACTATTACGACAGATCTCATTTTAATAAAGAAATAAAAAAGTATACCAATCACACTCCTAAAAACCTATCTAACAACGAAAACGACCGATTTTTACAAATTTCTATCATACCCAATAAGTAACTTTGTGGTGTTACGAACCATAATAAACTGGGAATGGATAAAGAAGTACTCGCTTGGAAGAACAAAGGTCAAAGAGTAGATGTAAATGGACATCAAATATTTTACATAAAAGAAGGCAATGGACCAAATCTTTTAATACTTCACGGTTATCCTTTCAACACTTTCGAATGGAAATATGTTTGGGATAATCTAGTAAAAGATTATACCGTTTATACTTTTGATTATTTAGGTATGGGATTTTCAGATAAACCTAAAGATCATGATTATAGTTTTCATGAACATTGCGAAATAATCAATTTTCTAATCGAATTTTGGGGTATTAAAGAAGCCCATGTTCTATCACATGAGCTAGGAGTCAGTATTGCTCAAGAGTTATTAGCTAGGGACATAGCTTCACAAAACTGCTTTAAAATACAATCGTTGGTATATATGAACGGTGGTTTGTTTATGGATAGTTACAAACCCAGAATGATACAGCGATTACTTTCACAATCTCCCAAGCCTATTGGGAAATTGTTGAGTAAGTTGCTCACTAAAGAGAAATTGAAAAAATCAATACAACCAATTTTTGGTCCTAACACCCAGCCTACCGACCAACTCATCAATCAATTCTGGGATATTTTAAATTATAATGATGGCAAGTCAATCGCATATTTGATTGGGAGGTTAGTTTTCGAGAAATTGAACCATCAAGAAAGATGGATAAGTGCAATGCAAAACACTAACGTTCCCATGTGCTTTATAAATGGGCCATTTGATCCCAATTCTGGTATCCATATGGCAAATCGATATAAAGAACTAATTCCCAATCCTAATGTGAAGTTACTTTGGCAAGATATTGGACATTGGCCTCAAATTGAGGACTCAGGCGAAGTTTTATTGTATTATCAGGAATTTAGAAACGAAATTGATAAAACATTAACTGGCAACTCACTTGATTAAAAAGGTTTTGTCAAACTTGAGAATACTTGAGAATACTTGAAATAAAAAATAAATGAAAATAATTAGGATTAAAAAACAACTATTAGCAGTAATTACATTAGTATTTCTAACAATCTCTTGCTCTTCAGATGACGACCCAAGAGATAATTATCCTCAAAATAGGGATATTACTTTTTCTATAACATCATCAGATAATAATCGTTTGTCCGAAATTAAATATACTATTGAAGGAAATGGAATAAATATATTAGAATCCTCATATAGCGACTCTCATTTACCAAAAACGAAAAGTTATTTATCACAATGAATTCCTTATTTTACAAATTTAGGAATTCATTACAGGGATAATTCTGGAGGAGAAGTTGGAATTCCTTTTAATCCATATACTATTATGGTTGAAATAAAAATTGATTCTAAAATTGTTGCTGAAAAAGAAACTACCATTAATGAATCTGGAACTGTTGAGTTTTTGAATTTTATATTCGATTAAAAACTACTGCTAACAAATTAAATAATAGTGATAAAAAAATAGCAATAATATTTAGTGTATTTCTATATGCAATTATAGTCCCTTATTTGGATATCAATGAAACACATGTTTGGAATCCCGATTGGACACCTCATGTTAGAATCCATGAAGTTTGGCAATTGATAACCAACTCAAGTATTGGAGTATTGTGCTTGTGGTTAGTTTTGTATAAGAAAGATACCAAATTAAGCACTTTATTGAGTCTCATAGTGACCGGAGGTTTTTTATTAGCACTCTTATTAAAAGATAGATATGATGGTTCTATGAAATATTTAGATGGTAGTGAAAAAACCGTATTAGGTATTAATCTTGGAGTTTTAGGCTTCAGAATAGCCTTCTTGTTTTTAATACTATCACACGTGCTGACAAAAAACAAAAAATCTACCTCCCAGACACTATATCATGTGACTATTGTCACTAAATAATTGTGACAATAGTCACATGATAAGTCTTGTTGTTTTTGGACTTTAGTGTTACTGATTTTAAGACTAAATAATATGTGCTCTTTTAGATAAGTTTAAAAATAATGAGCATAGAAATCGAAAAATTTAAGTTCAGAGAAACTATTAGAAATGGACGGATATAAATAATAAATACCGATTAATTTCTAAAATATTTGGCATAACAACAAAGAGTATTTAAACAAATGAAAAACGCACTTTACATTTTACTATTTACGATTGGAACTTATATTCAGGTATTTAGTCAAGAAACATTATTAAGTCCAATAAATAATCCAGCTAATAAAAACCTTATCAAGTCAGAAATTTCAGAGATGAATTGGTTTATGATTAACGGCTCTGATAAGATGCAAATAGGAAAAGTACAAACAGAAGTTCAGTGCAAAAAAGAGAATATATACATTATAACAACGATAAACATGGCACAATCAACTACAAAATGGATTGATAGTACCGTTGTGAGAACGCGGAGCTTTGAGCCCATATACCATTCGTCATACAATCAACAAAGAGATATAGTATTAAAATTCGGTAAAAAAATTACTGGTTATTATTTAGATAAAAAAACAGATACCAAAACAGAAATTGCTGAAGAGCCTAAAACCTCTTTTTTTGATAGCAATTTCTATCCTCAATTAATAAGATTTCTTCCCTTAAAAGATTCATACTCAAACACTATTTCAATTTTTGACTATAATCCCACAGCAGGAATAGGCGTGATTACTGCAACAATTAAAAATACAGAAGAAACGACTTTTAGTTTTAATGGGAAAGAGAGACAAGTTTGGAAAGTTGAAACTACCGATGATATTTCAAACAACACTGCCGTAAGTACCTATTACATTGACACGTCAACTAGAAAAATACTCAAACAGGAAATTGATTTTGATGGCAGAAAGATGTTGATGGAATTAATAGAATAGCGGAAATTTTGCATCAATAAAACGAGTTGGCAGTAAGATAAAATGAATGAAATTAATAATAAAAATTATCCAAATTTTCTCAAGTAAACTAGTTTCAAAAATTGCTTATAAGTTTATGAGTAACCCAAGAACTAGAAAATTAAGGAAATCAGAAGAGAAAGTTTTAAATGAATCATCAATAAATAATATAAAATATTTAAACTTTGAAATCGCCAAATATGAATGGGGTATTGAAAATACTAAAATAGCCCTACTTGTTCACGGTTGGGAAGGTCAAGCAGGTAATTTCGCATCGGTAATAAATGTGCTTACAAAAAATAACTATAAAGTTATTGCATATGACGCACCTTCTCATGGCAGAAGTTCAAAAGGTAGCACGAATATGTTTCAATTTTCAGATTTCCTAGAAACTGAAGTTCTAAATTTTGAGCCTCATTTAATTATTAGTCATTCTTTTGGAAGCGTTAATACAGCAACTCTATTAAGGAAAAATCCTAGCTTAAAAATCCCTTTATGGGTTTTGGTAACTACACCGCACAGGTTCATTATGAGAGTCAATGAAATGTCCAATCATTTTGGATTAAATTCCAAAACTAAAAATGAATTAATCAAACGAATTCAAAATGATACTCAAGAAAACATAAATCAACTTGATATGGCAATCTATTGCAGTGAATTAATAAATATTGAGAAAGCAATAATCGTTCACTCAAAAAAGGATAAAGTTTTACCAATTGAAGGAGCAAGAAATGTTTCAAAATCATTTAATAATTGCAGTATTATTGAATTAAATAATTTAGGCCATTATGCTATTTTATGGTCAAAAGAACTAAAAGAAATTGTAGATAAAAATACTACTGCCAAAAATGTATAAAAATAAAATTATGAAAAACAGTATCTCAATTCTCTTCATCATCATTCTTTTTCAATCATGTGCAAAAGAATCAAAAACTGATACTACAATCGATTTAATTAAAAAGGTGGAAACTGGTATC
>CAKZKZ010000303.1 GCA_937124495.1 uncultured Dokdonia sp.
CATCATCACCAGGTGTGATTCCTCTATATGCAGTTGCGGGTGTAGGGCAGAAACGATCACATCTGCGTATTTCTTCCTGTTCATTTAGTTTTAAGGATACTTCTTCATTGAACCAATCAAGCTTTTGTAACCTGCTTGTAAATTCGTTTACTTGTTTTACGCTATCACGATCGGTATCAAATGCCCCGAGAATCCCATCTGGAGAGATATCTTTTTTAGGATCTTGATCAACACCTAATCCCATCACTCCATTCGTATATGCATGGAAAGGTACATCTCTTAATAATGCTTGTGTGTATACCTCTGCCATTTCTCCTTCTAATTCTTCACTTCCAAGGTTAGGTGCAGGTGGCATAGTCACTGCTTGTGCATCTGGACCTTCCAGATCAAATGCAAGTCCTGCGCTCTGACTTTCCCATGCTCTTAAGCCAACAGGCCTTCCATTGTTTCCTGTTTGTGCTTTCTCTGATAGCCATTCAGGAATTTCACAGTTATACCCTACGTTATCTTCACGGCCTAATGGCGTATCTCTAAAATCTCTTTCATCACCACTATCGATACCTTTAATAAATTTTTGCACATTATGAGGTGTGTTTACCAAACCTGTTTCCTTATTGTGCGGCATTCCTTTCGTAAACGTCATTAAGTAAGAAGACTCTCCTTTTGCAATACCGTGACTATCAGCAGTATTTTGGTCGTGTCTAAAACTTTGTTCATCCCCATTACTTATGTGTGGCAAGTGTGGACGGTCATACGCAAGTTGCGCAGCTTTTTGTCGTCTTTCCAACGCTTCTTTTCTTCTGTAATTGTTCATTTTTTTGATTTAAAAATTAATTAATCAGTACTGGTGTCTTACTAGTATTGACACGTGTTATTTTGATATATATCATCATAACGTACCATATAAAAGTACGCTAGATATCAATGAATCACACTATTTTTTCAGGATTGAATCAATAGTTTCAGTGTATTAATTAATTGATTTTCAAATGAATATAATAATGAATATGCTCTAGATATAGTGTTTGTAGGCTATTCATTAGAAATACCCCTTGTAAAATGGGTATTTCATATAGGGATTAAATTTAGATATCTGATAGTTAAGTATATATGACTATATTTTCCTTTGTAGTATAGGGAGAAGCCTTTTTTATACGCTTTCGCGAAAGCGTATAAGGAATTTGTAGCGTTTTACTTGTGAAAAGTGAAGAATTGACAATTTTATGCATCTGGCAGCGTATACTTCAAAACAAAGAAAGATGTATGACTATAAAAAATAATATAGTCATACATCCGCATTTTAAAGGAGTAACTATTGTGTTGATTCTAGGTCTTGGAAGGGCGTTTATAAGGCCTTACAATGAGTCGTAAACCATTATTGTATCTAAAGTAATTCCACATCCAGTTTACAAACACAACCACTCGATTTCTAAAGCCAACGAGTAACATGAGATGAACAAACATCCAGACTAACCAAGCAAAGAATCCTTGAAACCTAAATGTATTGACTTCGACAACAGCCTTGTTACGACCTATCGTCGCCATAGATCCTTTGTCATTATAAATAAATGGAGTTGTTTTTTTATTTCGCGCCAAGCGGTTAAACATTTTTGCAAGATAGGCTCCTTGTTGCATGGCGACAGATGCTAGCATGGGGAGTCCCTCAGGATAGCGTTCTGATTGTATGAGCCCTGCATCGCCAAGAATATATACATTTTCTATGCCTTTTATTTTACAGAAATCATCAGTAATGATCCGATTTCCTCTTCCAATTTCTGTGGTAATACCTTCAGGAAAATCTCCTTTTACGCCTGCTGCCCATATCAGCGTGTCGGTTCTAAATGATTGATCCCCATTTGTGGTGACGAGATTGTCTTTATAATCGGTGACAAAGGTTTTTGTCCAGATATGAACACCTAATGCTCTCAGTGCTTTAAATGCCTTTTCTGATGACTGTTCATGCATAGGAGCGAGAACACGATCTGCAGCTTCTATAAGGTGTATTTTCATGACCCGTAAATCCAAATCTGGAAAATCATTAGGAAGAATCTTGTTTTTAAGTTCGGCGAGGGCGCCTGCAAGTTCTACGCCAGTTGGACCCGCTCCAACGATCACAAAATTCATGAGCTCTTCACGTCTTTCTAAATCTGTAGTATTTAAAGCTTTTTCAAAATTACCTAAGATTTTAGAACGCAAATTTAGAGCGTCTGTGAGCGATTTCATAGGAAGTGAATCCTTAGCAATGTTGTCATTTCCAAAGAAATTATTAGTCGCTCCCGTAGCAATAACGAGTTTGTCGTAGGTAATATCTCCAATGGCTGTTTTGATACTTGAATTTTGAGTGTCTATATGCTCTACATTGGTGAGTCTATAAAACGTATTTTCTTTTTTATGCAAGATTTTCCGAATAGGGTACGCAATAGAATCTGGCTCTAACCCTGAAGAAGATACTTGATATAATAAAGGTTGAAAGGTGTGATAATTGTTTTTGTCAATAAGGACGAGTTGATACTGTGTAGTATCTATTTTTTTTGCGACTTGAAGCCCTGCAAACCCTGCCCCGATAACAACGATTCGAGGTAAATCGATAGTGGGAATATTCATTCAAAATGTTTGACATAAAGATACGAAAACAGGAAAGATTTACTCGTCTTTTTAAGGACTAATTCACTAGCCATTTTAGGTAATTATCATGTCAATTTTAGTGTAAATTCACAATAGCAAATATTACTAAAGAGATCATTTTTATAAAGAATCCTCCAAATAAAAAAAACACTTAGTATATAAGTAATACAGCCTGGCTCTATATCTAATCTAGAGTCTTTATCTATATTTAGTATTATTGAATGTAAATAATTAATGATGACAGTATGAATATGGTTTAAAAGTAATATTTGTATTTTGAGAGTATATTACCAAGATTTAGTCTTTATCATATATCTAGAATTTTCAACTAGATTGTCATAGTGTAAAATATTAATATTTTGTGTTTTTTTAGTTTCTCGTCTCTCTTGATATGTCAAATCATTATAATCTTCTCTTCGACCTGCAACTATAATATAATGGAATCTATCTAAATCAAGTTCATAGAATTCTTTTGGAAAATCTTTATTTGGACCTTTATATTTTTTTAATGTTTGATGAACTGAATTAAAGTTTTTGGGTATCCATCTCTGCCAATCTTTAATTTGTTTAATACCTTTATTTATTGCAATTGAAAACTCACCTCTATGGGTAGTTATTTTACCATAAGGATTTTCAAACTCTATTAATAAGAATTGATACCCTCCAGATGCCCTTCCTATTATTAAGAAATCAACTTGATAATTGTTTGAAAGTTGAAATTCTGGAAATATGAAAACCTCATGATGACCAAAGTCTGTATAATGTGTTAATGAAGTAACTAATGAAGATGCTTTATTTTTCTTTATATAGTTTAGGATATTCCTTTCTGTAGCGGTATTGTCAGTTATTACTTCAATTAAACCATTTAGATTTGTTTTAAACCAATTTTCGTCTTCTTCAATATCAAGAAAAGAAACTTCATTATTTGGAAATAGGCAATCATGTTTGTATATGTAGTTTGGTCTTAAATTAATTTCAGACCAATCTTTTAAGTCTTTTAAATTTCCATCTTTATCAAAAAAGTTAGAATCTTTTTTGTATTGAATATATTCAGATATTTCTTCTTTAGATAATTTTATGTAATCTCTTTTAAGAATCATATTGTATGTAATCTATAGTGCCACTATGTAAGTTAATTATAATTAAAGTTGTTTTTGTTACGTATTAAAATAAATTTTAATAGCCAATAATATAATATTAAAGAAGTGATTATGATTCAATGCTTTTTAATGATTTAGCTCTGATGTACCCATGGAATTCATCTTGATTCCAATTAAGATTAAGATTATTAAAATCTTCTTGTGTCCAAGCTCTTAAGTTTAATGATTCAGCTTTACTACTATTACCTCCAACAAATAAAATTGAATGAATCTCTTTCTTAACATTTTTTATATCTTTAGTAAGGTATACATATTTTAAAAAAGACCAATGTTTCTTTGATACTAAAATAACATTAATAGCAGTAATTGCGGGGACATTATTTCCAATCCAGATAGATTGTTGTTCTTCTATAATAAAT
>CAKZKZ010000304.1 GCA_937124495.1 uncultured Dokdonia sp.
AATGCATAATATGTATTACAACTAGGATTCTATTTTCTTAACTTCTTTATAGTTACGATCTAGGCGTTTGGTAAGGATACCGTATACTTTACTATATACTACCCAGAAAGCAGCAGAAATCATGATGATCACCAATGCAGTTATCGTTACCACCATGGCCTTACTCGTCTCTGCAAATACTTGAGGGTTACTATCTATGATGAGGGTTGTTGTCAGGATAGAAGCAATCACAAATAGCGTTATACTGGTATAGATATAATACTTTACTGTTTTGCGCACATTGAGAATGTTTTTCATCAAATCTCTTGCAGAATCTGTACTTGTGATCTTTTTGAAATTGATATAAAATTTGGTAATAAAAAATAGAAGGACCGCAAGATGTACAATCAAAAAGGTCGTTTCAAAACGTTGTAATGCTTCTGAATCTAATGTTAATTCTCCTCCAAATTTAAAGTCTCTAAATAGGGTTGATACGAGTATCCAAAAGGCAAATTCTATCATACTTATAATAAAAATCCATTTTACAACAGAAGAGGATTTTTTAAGTAACATAGGGTATATATCTTCCTTGCTAAGCTTAGGAAGGGTACTCTCTTGCTTTTGCCATTCTTTTTTTAATAATTCTAATTCGTCTACCATAACTATGATGGGTTTATTAATTTTTTCAGTTTTCCTTTGACACGATTCATTTTTACTCGGGCATTTACCTCGGTAATTCCCATCGTTTCAGAAATCTCTTTGTAATTTTTATCTTCTAAATAAAGAAAAACTAGGGCTTTTTCTATATCATTTAAATCTTTTATCGCATTGTACATTACCTTCAGTTGTAATTCTACCGTATCATCATATTCTTCTGATGAGATACGGAACATTACATTATCAAAGTCTTGCGTCTGCACGGTACGCTTTGACTTTCTGTAGAGGGTAATCGCAGTATTCAGGGCTACACGATACATCCAGGTACTAAATTTTGCATCTCCTCTAAATTTTGGAAATGCACGCCATAGTTGTATGGTAACCTCTTGAAAAAGGTCATTATGTTGGTCTCGATTATTGGTATATAATCGGCAGACTTTATGAACAATATTCTGGTTTTCCTCCAGAAGCGTCACAAATTTCTCTTGTAATTGTTTATCCAATGATTGATCGTTAGTTACCTATTGGTAGGCTATTGTACTGTAATGTTACAAAAAGAATATAGTTTTATTGCAGTAGGGTACTTTTAAGGAGTCGTATGAGGTGAAACAGCGATGTTTTCTTGTGTTATTTAGGATATTTATCGCGCATATAGGTAACCGATTGTTGTATGAGTTCTTTGAGAATTTCTAGATCTACATCGGCTAGCTTATTAATGTATAAACAAGCTTTACTGGTTTTATGTTTTCCAAGTTTTTTTAAGAGTGGTTCAAAATTGTTAAAACCAGGCATGATATACAGGCTTATATTTTGTTTACGAGGTGAAAACCCCACAATAGGCCAATCGCCTTCACGACCACTAGCATATATATAATGATAGGTGTCAAATCCTACGATACTTCCGCCCCACATTTTTGGAGTCATACCTGTGACCTCCGTCATCATTTCTAAAAGTGTAAAACTATCTGCTCGTTTTACAGGATGCTCCACAGTATGTAAGAAATCTTCGACAGAGGCATCATTTACTTTGGTTTTAGGTTCACTCATGATTTTGAGTTTAGAAATTTATGTGTTGAGGAGTTTAATCGTTTATAAGTGTTTTTTAGTCCTGATTCTTGATTCTCTTCAATCCTGTATTTTTTTAACTTTATGTTTCAAGTGTAGCAGTCATTAACAATTCTTATACTTATCGTTTAAACCTTTTCCTTCTAATATCATGGGGATGCATTTTTCTAGCCTTCGGAGTCGGGTAGCTTCTTGTTTGGCACCTCCTATATGTTCTGTATATTCTCGTTGTTTGGATGGAGATAAAGTGTCAAAGGCGGTTTTTAAGGTTTCCGCTTTCGCGAAAGCGGACTCTAGTTCAACAGGAATTACTACTTTCTTTTTACTACGATCGGGTTTGATCTCTTTCCCATCTTTTGAGTTTTGAATAGCTTCTAGAACGTACTCCTTTAAAACAACAGGATCTATATCTTCTATGGATTCATAGTATAAAGACCGCATCGCTTTAGTTTTCCCATCCTGTGCATTACGTAATAACTTCTTTTTGTCTTCTAAAAATACGCCTTGAAAAAACCAAACACCAAAATGGTTTTTAAAACTTCCAATACTTATAATAGTACGCCCGTTTAAAGCATAACAAGGGTAGCTCCATTTCCAATCTTCTTGAAGTCCTGTGTCTTTAATAATGGAACGTATGTGTTGGATACCCTCTCGCCATGGAGAGGGATTTGCAAAGTAGTGTTCTAGTTTTTCTTGTGTATCCACTTTAGTTTTTAATAATCTTTATGGTCTGTATTTCTTTTGCTCCTGTAATGCGAACAAAATACACTCCTTTTTTAAAGGAACTACTGTCTATAGTTTCTCCAGTATCTAGACCTGTAAACTGAGTTTGTACGTGTACTTGTTTTCCTGTTACATCAAAGACTTCTAATTTAGAAATAAATGTAGATGGTGGTAAAACGACCTGAAACTGATTTGAAACTGGATTTGGAAATATACGTACGTTATTTTCAAGGGTATTCTCTTGTAGTGAGAGCACATTATCATAAAGTGTTTGAAGCGAATCGATAGGTTCTTCTCCAAAAGGCATTTCTTCTATATTTAATCGTAATGTTGGATCTCCTGGGGCATCTGTTGCTTGATAAACCACAAGGTATGCTGCGGTAGAAGAAGTTCCTCGATCTAGACATCTCATATCTGCACCTGCAAAATTTGCACCTTGCATAGCCGCCATCAGTTTATCTGCAAGGTTTCCTTCGGTGGAATTGAAGTTATTCTCCATATTGATTAATACGGTCTCATTGAGCAAAATATTACCTTGTACACTATAGGTAGCTCCTTGTCTATCATCTTTAAAATCATCTGCAAGGCTTCCTGTAAATCCTGCTGTTCTAGGATTTCCGTCTGTATCTAAATCTGCGATACCATATTGTCTAAATTCAGGATTAAAGTTTTGAGAGCTACAGTTATCGTTATTCACTAAATAATCAATGATCTCATCTGGAGAGAGACCAGCTTCCATTTGCTCAATAGCACTTGCTAGATTAGAATTAGGAATACATACAAAGGCTTGGGAGTTGACACCGCCACGTCCAGGAATAATATCGGTAATGATATCGATAAGACCTCCAAAAGCTCCGATACCATCCACACAAGAAGCTCCAGCAGAGCCTACTTCTCCTGTGTCAGGATCTACAGCGATAATAGAAAACGTGTCTTGGGCATATAGGCTAAGACTAAAGAATAAAGCGATAAGAAATGTGTAGTTTTTTTTCATGATATTTTTTAGCTAAAGTTAATCAATTATTAGGAATGTTTTATAGGATTTATAAATTAAGGATACGATGGGTTGTAGGCGTAAAATACAATTGGGAATCAAAAAATGACGGTTGGGTAGGTTATGCTTTCGCGAAAGCGTAATAAACCACACTTTTGCCTTGTCAATATGAAACAATTACATCCTATGATTTCTAAAACACAATTAAACGAAGCACGATTAGACCTAGCGTATAGAGCAAAACAGGGGATCGATTTTATTACTGCTGCCACGATTATCTGGGCGTTGATTGCTATTATTTGGAGTACAGATATGGTCTTAGAGACTAAAAATATAGCAACGCTCGCGGTAGGAGGAATTATGTTGCCACTCGCTTTATTATTTTCAAAAGTATATAAGTCACAATGGAAGATAAAGGACAATCCATTACATCCATTAGGGTTGTTACTCAATATCGCACAGCTGTTTTATTTCCCTATTCTCGTACTTGTACTCAAATTGATACCTGACTATTTCGTACCAGTTTATATGATTATTACGGGAGCTCATTTCTTTCCGTATGCGTGGTTTTACAAACAGCCTGCTTTTGCAATTATGGCAGGAGTCATTTCTATAGGAACCGTTATTTTAAGTTTTACTTTGGTGGCATCATCACCTATACTAGCACCGCTAGCGATGGCTATTGCTTTATGCATCTTTGTCGTTGTATTATTTATTTCTAATAA
>CAKZKZ010000305.1 GCA_937124495.1 uncultured Dokdonia sp.
GTGTAGGGGTTTCTGAAAACTGATTTAGGGCTTGATAAAACAGCGCTTCTTGGGCTTGTATTGAACCAAAGAATAGGAGGAAAAAGATAGCTGTAAATAGACCTTTACACATACATTAAAATTTCCAAATACCGTACAGTTGTATTTGCGATTGGGGCTCATTAAAATTGTACACATACCGCACGCCACCACTTGGCCCAATGCGTACGCCTCCAAAATTTGCACCTACAAACCAACCTGCCTGAAAGTTGCCGAAGCCTTTGTCACAATCGGTTTCTTGAAAGGTATCTTGTGTTTCATCTCGGATTTCTCCCACACCAGGTATGATCGTAGAAAACTCTCCAACTGTTTGTTGCTCACAGGTGCTTTGTAAATCAACGCGAAGTTGAGGTCCTGTGCCTATAGCTACAAAATTATTTAGGTTGTACCTAAAGGATATAGGAACCAGATAGGTGGCAATACTTTTTTCTTTGGCTTGCTCAGCAAACCGTGTGATATTCTCAATGCCAATATCATTTATTTCACTGGTTTCAAAATTGCGTAGCGTTTCAAAAGACCCCGCAGAAAAGAATAACTCAGATTGTAAATACCAGGTATACGACTTAAAAGGTGAAATGGTAACACCTGCAAAATATTCTTGACTATTATCACGATCTGGTGTAAAAATGGTGCCAGCTTTAGCTCCTATAGAAATACCAGGCATAAATCGAGTGGTGCTATAATTCGTATAAATAGGTTCGTTTTTATCAAAGTAAATCGCAGTACGGCTACGTGTTTTCTTTTTGTGGAAATCTTTACCAAACTTCATAGAATACTTTACAAATCCTTTTGTCGAATCCCGTTCTGTTACATTTTCTTGTTGAGTGCCAGGGAGGTATATTTTTTTAAACGTAAATATGATTTTATCTTTTTTAAAGATGGTGTCCAGACAAGAATAATTGACTTCACGATCTTTAGGGCAGATGCGACATAAAGGATACATATCCTCTACTTTCAATGTTTTTTTATCAAACATTTCTGGGGTATCTACTTCTAATCGAATCGTGTTTGCAGGACCTTTGCCATCATTTTGGAATTTTACTTTAAATTTTAATCGTTTAAAACGCACCAATCTGTAATTCATTAAAGATCCATTGGACGACATTTTATTGGGGTCATGGGAGGTGACGATTTCTAATTCGGTGTCTTTCACCGTATGATTTTCATAATTTTCGTCAGGAACATATACACTCCGAAGGGTAACGATAGCACTAGTGTCTTTGATCATCTCTGGTGTGGTTTCTAGCGTTCTGAATATATTGCGTTCTTCACCGGGTTGCATATCTTTAAAAGTGATGACTTGACTGTTAAGGTATAATGCTTTGGACTCTTCAAGCGTGAGCGGAAGGTTTGTTTTTTTTGTAGTGTCTTGTACAACAAGTGTCGTTTCTCGTAGCTCCGAAGGGTAGGTAGCCGCAAGATAGTCTTGAGAAAAATCTATGCCTGAATTATGGACGAAGTCTTGATTTTGTGCTATTTCTTCTTTATGATGGAGTCTTGTGTCTGTAAGATTGAAGTTTTCATCTTTAAAGCTCTTGTCATTATAAAAGAGATAAAGTTTTCCGCTAGTGGTGTAGTCTTTGGTGTTTTTATAACTCGTAATGAGTACCATTTCTTGACTAGGAAGCGGATCTCTATTGGTCCGTACAAGTAGGTCGTCATCAAGTTTGAAGGTTGGGTTCGCTTTCGCGAAAGCGTCACCATCCATACTTGCTTCTTCATCTGAAGCATCAGAAATTACTACTTTTTCAGGTCTACTTGCTGGAGGTTTGCCATTGTCATAATTATTAGTACTCCATAATTTCACCTCATAAGTTCCTGCCTTCTTGTAGGTGTGTTTCGGGTCTTTTTCAAAACTATAATTACCATCTCCCATTTCCCAGTAATAGGTGTAAAATGCTTTTGGAGCACCTGCAACTTGATTAAGTTCGGGCATTTTTGCACCATAGGTGACTTTGTTTCCTAGTACGTCATAAAATATGGGAGCACTTCTGGTAAGGGTATCTTGTGACGGTGTTTGAGAATAACCAGCAAACGTTAATGTACCTATGAAAAGAATGGTTATGAAAATTCTTTTAGTCATCACTTATAGAGAATTAATAACAGTTACTAGTTGATCTTCGGTAGTTTCATCTGTATTTGTTGTTGCTCCAATGATGTCTTGTGTTACATTTATTTCAGAGGTGTCTAATACGTATGTTCCATTTTGTCTTGAGACAAAAATGAGTTGTCCTTGAGTTTCTAATGGAATCTCATTAAAGGTCTCGCTAAAGACTCCCAGACTTGCATCGAATTGTTCAAATAGACTTACCGCAATTTTATCATTGTCGTAGCTAAGGAAGACATTACTATTGGTATTGTTAAACCCAGAAGGAGGGACATTGTATACAATCGTTCTTTCATTTTGACTAGGATTAAATTGACCGATATGATACCATCCTGTTTGGGAAGTAATAGCGCTATATCCTGTTATATTATTACCGATAGGATCTTCTATTTCTGAAGGAAATGCGATTCCTGTATTTTCCCAAGTGACCATACAGTCTATGTCCGGACAGGAAGGAGAATTAAAAAATAACTGTTCTTGTATATTATTTTCTTCTGGTATAAAAATTTGTATTTCTCCTTGAATGACTACGGGTTGCCCATTAAATCGTATGTCAAAAAATAACAGACCTTCACTTAAGGTAGGCTCTATATTTCCGGCAGGATTGCGTGTATTGGTAGATAATTGACAAGCAACTACCTCTCCTGGAGTAAACATTTCTAGCAGACGTACTTCTACTTCGCCGTCTATGATGGTGCCATCACTATTAAACAGCGATTGCCCTGGAATAGTAATTGCCCCTCCCAGATCTCCTGTAATTTGCCCTCCTGCAAAGCCCTGTATAGTGAATGTTTGTACTTTAGGTAATCGGCAATCCATAAGACTTGCCGTATAATCTGTTCCATCTATAGGGGCAATGGCATTTGGGGTTTCAATAATGCCCTCTTCACAATCGTGATCTTCAGAACAGCTTGTTGCTAGGTATCCAGACAAAACTAATAGACATAGTAGTTGAACATATTTCATAATATGGATCGTTAGTTAGATGCAAAAAGGGGGGTAATTGCATTTAAATATAGTTAAAAACAATTTATATGACTAAAAGGGTAAACCTCAAAGCGATAATGTGCTTTGAGGTTCTTCCCGATTTTAGTGAGATATTTATGGTAACGCATTGATTAATGCTGTTAAACCCGCTTCTGTAGTAGTTTGTGTCGTAGAGAATGTCTCAATATGGTCTGCTCCAATAGTTGCTCCTTGGATAGCATATACGTAATCACCATCTTGTACAGATACAAATATAAAATGTACTTCTAATCCTATAGGCATTTGACCATAATGTTCTGTAAACATCTCTAGGTTTGTGTCATACGTGTCAAATAATGCTAGTGCATTAGGTTCTCCATCATAAGAAACATAAACAGCGCTATTCGTTTCATTAAATCCTTCAGGTACATCTGCATACACCATTGTTTTAGGACCGTCATACGACCACCATTTGTCCAAGTTTGTCCAACCAAAATTAGTAAGAGGAGCTATATAAGCAGAAGTCCATGTTCCATCTGCATTTTGAATTTCACCTCCTTGTATGTTAGCATCTTCATCTTCTTCCCATACAACATCACAATCTAATCCATTGCAATTTTCGGGTACAAAAACAGTCATTTCTGGATCAAAACTATCTGTAGGGGCTGTTAAGCCAAATGGTACTTGAGGGAAAAGTTGATTACCACCTTGAGTAGCATTTATAAAAAATTCACCACCAGAGATGATAGAAACAATGTCTCCATTATCTTTTTTCCCATTAGTAGGCAAGTTTTGAGTAAGCATATCTGCTCTACTATAAATTTCTATAAATTCTATAGTTACGTCACCAGTTACTGGTTCTCCTCCAATATATGTAAGAGCGCCAGGAGGAAAATAAAGTTGAGTACCATCCTCCCCAATAATAGTACCTCCTGTAGACGCATCTAGTGTAAAATTCTGAATGGCATTTTCACGTGCTTCAGAAATGCTATTTTCATATTCTAACCCTCCTAATTCTTGTACGATGTCAT
>CAKZKZ010000306.1 GCA_937124495.1 uncultured Dokdonia sp.
ATATTCATCTATTAGTAAAGGACGCGTTGTTCTTATTTTGATACGAGCAATATCGTTCATTTCTAAATCCTTCTTCTCTTCTTCTCTTTTGTAGGTATCGATGTCAATTTTGTATAAGACCTCCTTAATCATCGCTTTTTGCTCATTGGACGTATGAAGAATCGTGTACTTTGCTCTAGGGCGAGCCGTATGTGTATGTAGCCAGCAAATCATAGCATCAAACTCTTGTGTAGATATAGGCGTGTTATTTGTTTTAACAATCATATCACCACGACTGATATCAATATCATCTTCTAGTGTGATAGAGACAGACATGGGGGCATACGCTTCCTGTAAAGATTTGTCTAGTGTATCTATTGTTTTGATCGTAGATGTAAAACCAGATGGGAGTATAGTTACTTTGTCGTTAGGTCTAAAGATTCCACTAGCAACGCGACCAGCATATCCTCTGTAGTCAATAAAGTCTTTGTTTTGTGGTCGTAATATGGTTTGGACAGGAAAACGAGCATCTATTTTATTGATATCACTACTTATATGCATGTGTTCTAGTGTACGTAATAAAGGTGCATCCTGAAACCAAGGCATGTTTTGAGATCTATTTACCACATTGTCGCCATCTAGAGCGCTAATGGGAATAAACCGAATATCTTTTACATAGAGTTTTGATGAAAACTCTTCAAAATGAGAGCGGATATCTTCATATACTTGCTCAGAATAGTCTACCAAGTCCATTTTATTAATACAAACAATGATGTGAGGAATTTGTAATAAAGAAGCTATAAATGCATGTCTCTTGGTTTGCTCACTAATCCCATGACGAGCATCTATTAGAATTAATGCCACATTTGCAGTAGACGCCCCGGTCACCATATTACGAGTGTACTGAATATGACCAGGTGTATCTGCAATAATAAATTTACGCTTTGGCGTTGTAAAATAACGATACGCTACATCAATCGTAATTCCTTGTGCTCTCTCATCTCGAAGTCCATCTGTAAATAACGCTAGGTCTATATGTTTATGACCTTTGCGTTTGCTTATGGAGGTAACAGATTTTAATTGATCCTCGAAAATAGCTTTAGAGTCGTATAAGAGTCGTCCAATAAGTGTACTCTTCCCATCATCTACACTACCCGCAGTGGTAAAACGTAATAATTGTTTGTTATCTATGATCATGCGTAGAAATTATACAGTGAATATAATAAATATGACACTGATGTTATAGAAGGCTTTATAAATAATGGGTATAAAAAAAGCGACCCTAAGGTCGCTTTTAAAATAATATAATAACTTAAAATTATCTTACGACAAATTTAAATGTTTCTGTAGTGTTTCCAATAGCTACTTGAGCGATATAGATACCAGAAGAAAGAGTAGAAAGACTAACAGTTTCTTCAGTGCTAGAAAGTGCTCTGTTTACTACTTCTTGTCCTAATGTATTAAAAACGTTTACGTTTTGCATAGGTACAGCTGCATTTAATCTTAACTCACTATTATTTACATTGAAATATTTTGTAAAGTTAGTTGTAGAAAATTCGTCAGCAGAAAGAGTTCCATCTAAAACGATGTTGTCAATAAGTACAGAATTTACATCAACAGAATCAAAATGTCTGAATACAATATAAACTTCTTGTCCAGCAAAAGATGATAAATCTATTGGTGTAATGTCAGCAGCAGAGTTAGCACCCCCGTCATCAGCAGGAGTAATATCACCTACAGTTTGATCAAAAACAGGAGTTTCAGTTGTAACTACTGCTGGATCATTAGATGTAGATACATATACTTGTAATCTATCATCTAAGAAAGTTCCATTAGTTTGAAATGTTCCAATAGTAAATGCAAGAGTTGCATCAGTAACACCAGCTAAATCTATAGGATTAGACAAAATTAAGAAATTGTCTGGTGTGAAAGGAGTACCGCCTTCCCAAGAATCAGAATCTGCAACTAATCCTACTAGAGGAGAAGGCTCAACATCTGAACCTACAACATCAGAAACTTCAAAAAACTCACCATCACCATCACTATCAATAGAAGCCCAGTTAGCAAAAGTAACGGCATCTGCAGTCTCTGCTTCAAAGTCTTCAGTGAAAAGTTGAGCATTCATAGTAAATGTTGCAATTAAAGCAACTAAAAAAGTAATTTTTTTCATAATTTATTTAGATTATAGTTTATGGTATAAAAGTAAGAATTAAATTTCGATTTAAAAATTGTTTAACATTCGATTCATAAAGTGAGGTTTTACACTTTTTGTGTTAAATAAAGTATGTGTAGTGTTCTTATTTTCAGTATTTTAAAATTAAAAAGGAGTTACCAGCACGGTAACTCCTTTTTTAGAATACTATATGTTATACTTATTGTTAAGCTCTTACAGCTCTATTTAGTATCAAATCTAAATACAAATTCACTTTGTTTTTAAGCTCTTGTCTTGGTGTGATAAAATCTAAAAAACCATGTTCTTGAAGGAATTCTGATGTTTGAAACCCTTCTGGTAATTCTTTTCCAGTGGTATCACGTACGATACGAGGTCCTGCAAACCCAATTAATGCCCCTGGTTCAGAAATATTAATATCTCCTAGCATCGCAAAAGAGGCTGTTGTTCCTCCTGTAGTAGGATCTGTACATAAAGAAACGTATGGAATACCTGCGTCAGCTAGTTGTGCCAGTTTTACAGATGTCTTAGCAAGTTGCATTAATGATAATGCAGCTTCCATCATACGTGCTCCTCCCGATTTTGAAATGATCATAAATGGGATATTATTTTTAAGAGAATAATCTGCAGCACGTGCTATTTTTTCTCCCACAACACTTCCCATAGAACCACCTATAAATCTAAAATCCATACAGGCGATAACAAGATCTTCTCCTTTAGATTTTCCGACAGCTGTACGAACAGCATCTTTAAGTCCTGTCTTCTCTTGCGCCTCTTTAATCCTATCTGTATACTTCTTTTTATCCTCAAATTTTAAAGGATCTTTAGACGTGAGATTTTTGTCAAGCTCTTTAAATTTGTTATCATCAAAAAGAATTTCAAAATACTCTTTACTGCCTATGCGTACGTGATATCCGTCTTCTGGACTGATGTAAAAGTTTTTCTCTAACTCTTCTGTGTCTACAATTTTACCAGTAGGAGATTTGTACCAAAGACCTTTTGGAGTATCTTTTTTTTCTTCTGTTGGTGTATGAATTCCTTTATCTTTTCTCTTAAACCAAGCCATATTCGGTGTATTTATGAGTGTATATTTGTATGATACGCTTTCGCGAAAACGTACTATAGTGTATTTACATTATTTAAATCTTCGAAAGCTTTTTTCAAGCGATCACCCATCGTTCCTTCTGCTTTACGTAACCAAACACGAGGGTCATAATATTTTTTATTAGGTGCATCATCTCCAGTAGGGTTTCCTATTTGAGATGTAAGATATGCTGCATTTTCACCAAAATAATCACGTATTCCTTCTGCAGTAGCATACTGAAGATCGGTATCTATGTTCATTTTAATAACACCATAACTTATTCCCTCTCTTATTTCTTCTACAGTAGATCCGCTTCCACCGTGAAAAACAAAATCAATATGATTATGTTCTACACCATATTTTTGTGTGATGTGCTCTTGAGAGTTTTTAAGAATTTTTGGAGTTAGCTTTACATTACCTGGCTTATATACTCCATGTACATTTCCAAAAGCAGCAGCAATTGTAAATTGGTCACTTACCTTAGAAAGTTCTTCGTATGCATACGCTACTTCTTCTGGTTGTGTGTATAATTTTGAATCGTCTACATCTGTATTGTCAACACCATCTTCTTCACCTCCAGTAATACCTAATTCGATTTCTAGTGTCATATCCATTTTCTCCATACGCTCCAAATACTTTTTGCATATTTCGATATTCTCTTCGATAGGCTCTTCACTTAGGTCAATCATATGAGAACTGAATAATGAGTATCCGTGTTCCTTATAATAAACCTCACTAGCATCTAATAATCCATCGATCCAAGGCAATAATTTTTTTGCACAGTGATCTGTATGGAGTATTACTGTAGCCCCATACGCTTTTGCAAGCTCATGAACGTGTATTACTCTTGCAACAGCTCCAGCAACATCAGCTCGTTGGTTATCATTATTTAACCCTTTTCCAGCATTAGA
>CAKZKZ010000307.1 GCA_937124495.1 uncultured Dokdonia sp.
GTTGAAGTGTAAAAGTATTTAGGAGTTAAAATAGTATAAATGTAGAGAAGAATAAAATAGAATAGGTAAGATGATTGAATGATTTTCACTTTTCGCAAAAATAGCGTTGCATTGAGCCTGTCGAAATGTATCGAAATTACCAGCTAGAAGCATCAAAATAGAGTGTTACTCTATTTTTTTAAAAGCTCCTTCTCTTGAGGAGGGTGGGTGGCTGTGTCGGAGTAACGGGCTACAGACGGAAGGGAGAGGTGATCTCTCCTTATTATTTGAAATTGAAAACGAAGACATGCATAATCAGCTACCCAACTACCGACTAAAAGCTAACGCCTAACAGCTAGCTAGAATAGTTTATTTACGCAAAAAACCAATAATCTTCTACCGCTTTTTTACCCCAACTTTGTAATAATTCTAAAATCTCTTTCTTTCCATCTGGTGAGGAAACGACGACCATGATTTGCGCATTTTCAATAGATGGGACATCAGTAAAGGATTGCATACGTACATCATAAATGTCTTTCCCGATCTGTTTCTCATTATTAGACACCCAATGAAACGTATCATTGTAGGACTGTAAGATTTTTGCCATATCCTTTCCATTACGACCGGCACCCCAAAGTACAAGTGGACGGTCATAATCTCGATCCACCTCATAAAAGAAGCGCATTTTCAAATCAAAATAACGGTTGTCTTTATACTCATCCCACGTACGAGAAATACGATTAGAGCGATCACGCCAATGATGTAAGATGTAATCAATGCCTATGATCTTTAAACTATGGCGATACATCCTAAAACAGAGATCATAATCCTCTGGATAGATAATAGGATCAAATGCACCCACAGCATCAAGGTCATCTTTATGAAGTAACCAACAATGCGATGGGATGACACATTCTTTATAAATCTGCTCGTAATGTGTACTTGTTCTGGCTACTTCATTCAGCCAACGTTCATAACGTAAAAAACCATCACCGACTTCACCTTCATCGACAAAGTGTTCGGTGCCACCTGCAATGACATGGCCTTTTCCGTATTTGTGCCATTCATCTACGAGGACTTGAATTTTGTAATCAGGCATTTTATCGTCAGAGTCCATGCGGTTAATAAGTGTACCTTTTAATTCACGATAGCCTCTTTGTAAGGTTGGGATTAACTTTGGGACGTCGCTATGAAATACGCGTATTCTTGGGTCCGCTTTCGCGAAAGCGTCTAAAATCTCAGGTGTCTCATCTGTAGAATGATCATTTACGGCAACAAGTTCCCAGTTTGGGTACGTCTGATTAATAATAGAATTGATACAATCGTGCAGATACGGAGCCGTATCTTTTACAGCCATGATGATGGAAACGAGGGGTTGATTTACTGCCAAGACTTAGGAAGGTTTTTGGTGATTTCTATATTCTCAAAAGTACTGCTTTCTCTGGTGCCATGGGTGTGTACCCAAGCGGCCATTTTGGCAAGTCCTTCAGCGAGGGATATTTCTGGTGTTGGGTTAAAAATAGCATTAAATGTTGAATGATCGGAATATGCATGAACGACTTCTTCGCGTTGTTCTAAGTGGTTGATGTGTGCTTCGGTGTTCATGACCGTGGCAATTTCTTGCGCTAATTCAACTACAGTTGTTGGAAGGTCGCTTCCTATGTTGAAGATTTGATTATATGCTTTCGCGAAAGCGGGACTCTTTGCAATATACGGGGCAACGTCATCTATATAGGTAAAGGCGCGGCTTTGTGTGCCATCACCAAATACGGTTACAGACTCCTTTTTTAAGAGCTGATTCATAAAAATACCAACGACATTACGGTACTTGTCGCCTATATTCTGATGAGGTCCGTAGACATTATGAGGTCTGAAAATCACATAGTTTAAACCGAATAGTTTGCGTGCATTTTCCAGGTCCATCTCTACGGCATATTTGGCAATACCATACGGATCTTCGGGTTGTGGTTTTTGAGATTCTTTTAAGGGAAGTTCTTGGTCTCCATACACCGCAATTGAGGATGTAAATACAAAGCATTTAATGTCATGATTGACCGATGCATTGATCAAGTTAATACTCCCAATAAGGTTGTTCTGGTAATTGAACTTTCGGATAAAATGACTTAGCCCTTCGGCAGCATAGGCGGCGAGGTGATAGACATAATCAAAAGCGTATGCTTCAAAAAGAGAATTAACCAATGATGTGTCTGTAATAGATCCTTCTTTAAAAATAGCTTTTGGGTGTACATTTTCTTTAAAGCCACCAGATAGATCATCTAAGACTACCACTGTGTGATTTTCCTGTATCAAGTGTGTAACGACATGAGAACCTATAAATCCTGCGCCTCCAGTAACTAAAGAAGTGTATTGCATAGCGCAAACTTACGAATAAGCAACTGCCTACGAAAGCATCAGTGTGGACAAAATGCAATGCGTTATTTGACTGTTTGATTTACGTTAAAATAATGCATAACTTTATAAAAAGCTTAAAACCATATAATTATGAAAAAAAATAACATTAATTTCAGGCGCTGCCATTTTAAGTAGTAAACAACAAAAAAACATTGTAGCTGGGGCAGGAGGAATAGGCGGAAACATAGATTTATCGCTATGTGGTTGTGATTGCACCGGTAGTGTGACAGGACCTTTTTATTGTGGATTTTACATAGCTTGTCCTCAAGTACATACTTGTTAAATCGCTTTTAAGAATTAACACAGTAAAAAAATGCGTGTAACGTAAACGTTACACGCATTTTTTTGTTTTACAGGAAAGGGATGTGCTTCTATATTTCTTTAGATGTGCCTGTTTAAAGTATTTAATAGGTTAGGAAGGGAATTGAGATCTAAAGATGAGTTTGCATCTTACATAAATAACAATCTAGAAGCGTGTCATAAAAATTATAAAAAAAGGAATTGTATTTCTATTTGATTTATAATAAATAATATATAACTTTATAAAAACCTTAAAGTCATAACATTATGAAAAAATTAACATCAATTTCAGGAGCTACTATTTTAAATAGCAAACAACAAAAAAACATTACAGGAGGCGCAGGAATAGGCGGAAACGTAGATTTATCACTATGCGGTTGCGATTGCGCAGGAAGAGTAACAGGACCCTTTTATTGTGGATTTTATTTAGCTTGTCCTTTAGTATATACGTGCGGTGAAGAATCTTAACATGCACTTTTATATATAAAAACGAAAACTTGTAAAGTCATCTTTACAGGTTTTTGTTTTTGAAGAAAGGAGTTTGTCATATTTATTTAAAGTAAATAGGTGAGGAGAGGTATTGAGATCTAAAAGTGGATTTACATCGTATAAACTTATAACGAGGAGACTGTTTAAGAGTATGTTACGGATGCTACAGAAATGAAATGAGCTGTATTTCTGTTTGATTTACAATAAATAATACATAACTTTATAAAAACCTTAATATCAAAACATTATGAAAAAATTAACATCAATTTCAGGTGCTACAATTTTAAATAGCAAACAACAAAAAGACATCGTAGGAGGAATAAGTGGTGACCCAGATTTATCGCTGTGCGGTTGCGATTGCGCAGGAAGAGTGACAGGGCCATTCTATTGTTCTTTTTACTTTGGATGCCCTCAGGTGTATACTTGTGGTAATGAATCTTAAAAAAAAGAAGTATATTAAAAATACCTATAACGTTTACGTTATAGGTATTTTTAATATATATAAGTCCAGTTAAGTGGTTAATCCGACCATTCTAGTTTATAAATAGCATTGGAAACAGTTTGATTAGCTCCCATTCCTCCAGCAAGATATTTTACGGTTTCACTTATGTTTGCAATGCCTCGCAAATCCATAGGTAATTGAATGGCTGTATTTTCTTGCCATTCTATGATATCTGTCTTTGTATATAAATCACGTTGAGATCTAGATACTCCGCCTGATCCATCGTAGGCAATGCCATTAAAATTATACGTGTTTGTGCTACCACCCACCCAGTGTAATTCATTATGTACAGTTGTTGCAGCCATCCTATATCCATGTATAATAGCGTCTGGTGTTATGATGTTCCAAGTGATTTGTGTAGGGTTGTCAGGGGCAATCGTTCCGATACGAACTTGATTTTGAATGCCAAATCCGTTATTTGAACTTGCACCACCAAAATAATAAATAGTGTTTCCTACAATAGTACCTGAAGCTCCAAAAGATCTATAGTCGTTTCCCGGAACAGATGTTCCGGATAGCCATGTATTTTGAATTGGATCATATATCTGTACATTAGGGATATTTGCCGTTTGACTCCATCCTGTAATAAGATATATTAATTGATCATTCCATACAGCTTGTACATGATCATCTGTAGGGATTGGAATATCGGGCGCGTCTTCGAGAAAGATATTGTTTGCAATGTCATAACGATGCATTTTACCAGAAGTGATTTCACTACCATCACTAAGCACATGATATCCTCCAGAGATATAAATCATATTTCCTATTCTAGAGGCGGCACTAGCAATTTTACCTAAGGTATCGGGAAGATCTGGAAGTTGATCGGTTGTAGTTGTTTGTATATTATATCTATACGATCGTAGATGAATTCCAGCATATTCTTTTGTGTCATCTATGCCTCCAAAAGAAAATAGGTATGGTATGTTATTTATAAAACCTTCTACAACAGCATTATTCGATACTGCTTCGGGTAATGTACCAACTTGCGTTACTTGCAGTGTGGTGTTTTGATCAGATGGAAGAGGAGCGTCATCTGTAGGAGCTTCTTCATTTATTTCTTCTATTACAACTGTATTTGTATCTGAGCAATTTGTTAATATAAGTATGGAGGCAATGAGGAGAACATATTTCATAAGGAATCTATCTTTTACGGTATATTTCTTATCGTAAAATTATATCATACTCATATATCCAGAAGTTAACTCCGATAAGAAGTTCTTATTTTTTTGCTTGTGCTCTGGCTTGTTTAAAGTATTTTATGGGTGGAAATAACATTCCAAAAGATTCTCCATCGCCTTTGCCTAAATGTTTATGATGCATCTTATGAGCACGTCTAAGTGCCTTTCCATACCAACCATCTGCTTTTCTAAAGAGTTTAAAACGTTGGTGTATGAAAATATCATGTACCATAAAATAAGCAACTCCGTAGGCAAAAATACCAAGCCCTATAGGCAGTCCTGCCCAAAAGCCTTCATATTGCCATAATAGGAAACAACCGATGCTAATGAGGGCATAAAAAATGAAAAATAAATCATTACGTTCCCACCAAGAATCGTGCTTTTTATGATGATGATCTCTGTGTACTGACCACATAAAACCGTGCATTACATATTTATGGGTGAACCACGCCATAAATTCCATGATACAAAAGGTGAGGAGAAAAATGAATATCCAAAGTAGGGTTTGCATTGTATATATTTAAATAAGATTTAAACGATATTTTACATAACTACGAGCTAATAAGCTCACTTTTATGTGATCTGGGACACGTATTCTGCTGTTTTTGATTTCAGAAGAAGGAACGCGTTTTAATTTGGTTAATAGCTTTTTATAATATCGATAGGCTGCATATACTCCAAATTTTGCTTCTATAGGAAGTAGATGTATGCCAGCGAGTCCTTTTTCAAAATCTCCTTCGATATCCTCAATGATACGTTGCTTTGATTCTTCATCAAGATCAGCAAGATTAGTATTTGGAAAATACGTTCTACTCAATCCTTCAAAATCATCTTTTAGATCTCGTAAAAAATTCACTTTCTGAAAAGCAGATCCTAAACTCATTGCACTTTGCTTAAGCTCATCATAACGTTCTTTGTCTCCTTTTACAAAAACGGTAAGGCACATAAGGCCTACTACATCTGCAGAACCATAGATGTACTCTTTGTACTCTGCATCAGTGAGATAATCAGACTTTGTAAGATCTAGGCGCATACTCTTCATAAAAGAGTCGATAAGATGTTTTTCAATCTTATATTTATGTACAGTTTCTTGAAACGCATTTAAGATGGGATTCAAGCTTATTTTATCTATAAGTGCATATTCTAGATCTTGTTCAAATCTTTCAAAAAGTACCGCTTTATCATATTCATGAAAAGAGTCCACAATTTCGTCAGCAAAACGTACAAAACCATAAATATTATAAATATCCTGCCTAATGATAGGGGATAGCATTTTTGTAGCACTTGAAAACGAAGTACTATATGACTTAGTTACGGTCATAGCACACTTTCTGGATACAATGTCAAATAGTGATTTCATGTGTGTTAGTTATTTTTGACTATTAGTTGAGCAGTGAGTGTTCCTGATATTAAAGCAGGAGGCACTCCTGGTCCAGGAACCGTTAACTGT
>CAKZKZ010000308.1 GCA_937124495.1 uncultured Dokdonia sp.
GGCATTTCATAAAGCAAAAATCCCTTTTTTGTATTTTGGAAATGAAGACCATGCGGGATATCATAACCCTACAGACGACTTTGATGTCATTACACCAGCATTTTATAAAAATGCTGTTCAGATGATTCTTTCTGTTTTTGCTCAAATTGATCAAAACGGACTTTAGAAAAAGGAACATTGCTTTTGTATAAGGCTCTTTTTTTATTTTTTTATTCCTTAAAAACCTAAGTGATTCGTCGTGCGTATTTTGCGTTAAAAAATATATACAAGCATAAAATAAGAGCATCTAATCTTTTTTTTTGACTCTACATAATATTAATTCTCAATGTTATCAAAACGTTATTAAAAATGAATGGGATCAAGTGTGAAATCCCTTGACGAGGCTGTTTTTGATCTTTGAAATGTCTTGTTTTTGTGTAAAAAAATAACATTTGTAAATAATTAATAATCAATATATTAGTCGTTTCGTTTAACAAAAAGATAAGAAAAATATTTTTTTTAGAATGTTGAAAACTTTGTGGATAACCATCAAGTTAAAATGTGAAGCTCACTCTCTTTTTTATGGATATTTGTTAGTCCCTAGTGGAATGAAAAAGAAACCAATAAAATCATAGAGGACAATGAGCGTAGTAGAGCCAATTTTAGCAGAAAATAAAGACAGGTTTGTGATATTTCCTATCCAACACCATGATATATGGGAATGGTATAAGAAATCTGAAGCAAGTTTTTGGACTGCAGAAGAAATTGACTTGCATCAAGATCTTACAGATTGGTCTACAAAACTTACTGCTGATGAACAATATTTCATCAAACATATCTTAGCCTTTTTTGCCGCATCTGACGGAATCGTAAATGAAAACCTTGCTGAAAATTTTGTAAATGAAGTACAATATTCTGAGGCAAAATTCTTTTATGGATTCCAAATTATGATGGAGAATATCCATTCAGAAACCTATTCGCTACTCATCGACACCTACGTAAAGGATGAAGTAGAAAAAGATAAACTTTTTAATGCTTTAGAGAACTTCCCTGCTATTAAGAAAAAAGCAGACTGGGCCCTACAATGGATAGATAGCCCAAGTTTTGCAGAACGTCTTATCGCTTTTGCAGCGGTAGAAGGAATTTTCTTTTCAGGAGCTTTCTGTTCTATTTACTGGTTAAAGAAAAGAGGCCTTATGCCAGGTCTTACTTTCTCTAATGAGTTAATATCTCGTGATGAAGGAGTACACTGTGATTTTGCAGTGCATCTACATAATCATCACTTAATTAACAAGGTCCCTAAAGATCGTATTAAAGAGATTATTGTAAACGCACTAGATATAGAGCGTGAGTTTATTACTGAATCATTACCAGTGAGCCTTATCGGTATGAATTCAGTCTTAATGACACAATACTTAGAGTATGTGACAGATCGCTTACTTACAGAATTAGACTGTGAGAAAGTGTATAACACTGCAAATCCTTTTGATTTCATGGACATGATCTCATTACAAGGGAAAACCAATTTCTTTGAAAAACGAGTTGGAGAATATCAAAAAGCAGGAGTTGTAAAAGATAAAGATGACAATGGAGAAGGTCAGAAAATTAGCTTTGACGCTTCTTTTTAAATAAGAATAACTTTCGAGGTTTTTATATAATACGTTTTAAAAACCGCTTTCGCGAAAAGGTATACTTGATAACCTGCATCGTGAAATTTATAATAACAAATCATAGCCTATACAGTTTTGGGAATAACTGTATGAAGTAAACTAACAAACCTTTTTCTCAATTAGGGGGAAGACCTATTGGAGAGAATTAATATTTTAAGTGTATGTATGTAGTGAAAAGAGATGGCCGTCAGGAACCGGTCATGTTTGATAAGATTACCGCAAGAGTAAAAAAATTATGTTACGGATTAAGTGACTTTGTAGACCCTGTAAAAATTTCGATGCGTGTTATCGAAGGACTTTATGATGGTGTAACGACAAGTGAGCTTGATAATCTTGCTGCAGAAACTGCAGCATCAATGACTACAAGTCATCCAGATTACGCAAAACTTGCAGCGCGTATTTCTGTATCCAACTTACATAAAAATACAAAGAAGTCTTTCTCAGAGGTGATGACAGATTTGTATGAATATGTAAATCCACGTACTGAGAAGAAAGCTCCTATGATTGCAGATGAAGTCTATCAAGTAATGATGGATAATAAAGATGCTATCGACTCTATGATTATTTATAATCGTGACTTTGGATACGATTATTTTGGATTCAAAACGTTAGAGCGTTCATACCTTTTAAAAATAAATGGTAAAATAGCAGAACGTCCTCAGCATATGTTAATGCGTGTTTCTATAGGAATTCACTTGAATGATTTAGAAGCAGCAAGAGAAACGTATGAGTTGATGTCTAAAAAATATTTTACACACGCAACACCTACGTTATTTAACTCAGGTACCCCTAAACCACAAATGTCTTCTTGTTTCCTACTAACAATGAAAGAAGATAGTATTGATGGTATTTATGATACACTTAAACAAACTGCAAAAATTTCTCAAAGTGCTGGAGGAATAGGATTATCTATACATAATGTTCGTGCAAAAGGTGCATACATTGGAGGTACCAATGGTACGTCTAATGGAATTGTTCCTATGCTTAAGGTGTTTAATGATACCGCAAGATATGTAGATCAAGGAGGAGGAAAACGTAAAGGTTCTTTTGCTATCTATATGGAACCTTGGCATGCAGATATTTTTGATTTCTTAGATCTTAAGAAAAATCATGGAGCTGAAGAAATGAGAGCCCGTGATTTATTTTATGCGATGTGGATCTCAGATTTGTTTATGAAACGTGTACAAGAAGATGGACAATGGACGCTTATGTGTCCAAATGAATGTCCAAATCTTTTTGATGTATATGGAGATGAATTTGAAGCCTTATATACAAAATACGAACAAGAAGGAAAAGGACGTAGAAGTATCAAAGCTCGTGAGCTTTGGGAGAAAATTATGGAATCTCAAATTGAGACAGGAACACCATACATGCTTTATAAGGATGCGGCAAACCGTAAATCTAATCAGAAGAATTTGGGAACTATACGTTCATCAAACTTATGTACAGAGATTCTTGAGTATACTTCACCAGATGAAATTGCAGTATGTAACCTTGCATCTATTGCACTTCCAATGTTTATAAAAGACGGTGCTTTTGATCACCAAGAATTATATAATATTACAGTAAGAGCGACTAAGAACTTAAATACAGTTATAGACCGTAATTACTACCCTGTAAAAGAAGCAGAAAACTCAAATATGCGCCACCGTCCTATTGGATTAGGAGTGCAAGGGTTAGCAGATACATTTATTAAACTGCGTTTGCCTTTTACTAGTGATGAAGCAAAGAAACTGAATCAAGAGATTTTTGAAACACTTTATTTTGCAGCAGTAACAGCGTCTAAAGATTTAGCGATTAAAGAAGGGCCGTATTCAACATTTGAAGGGTCTCCAATATCTCAAGGTGAGTTCCAATATAATCTTTGGAATATTAAAGATGAAGAACTGAGTGGTCGTTGGGATTGGGCATCATTACGTAAAGAGGTAATGGAGCACGGTGTACGTAACTCATTATTGGTTGCGCCTATGCCTACAGCTTCTACATCACAGATTTTAGGAAATAATGAAGCTTTTGAGCCGTATACGTCTAATATTTATACGCGTCGTGTACTTTCAGGAGAGTTTATTGTTGTAAACAAACATCTTCTGGAAGATCTTGTGGCACTTAATCTTTGGAATGAAGATCTTAAAGCTGCTATCATGCGTGCGAATGGATCTATTCAAGGAATAGATGTAATTCCTCAAGAGTTAAAAGAACTGTATAAGACGGTTTGGGAAATGAGTATGAAAGACGTTATTGATATGTCTCGTCATAGAGGATACTTTATCGATCAGTCGCAATCTCTTAACTTGTTTATGGAAGGTGCTAACTTTGCAAAACTGACGTCTATGCATTTCTATGCTTGGCAAAGTGGATTAAAAACAGGGATGTATTACTTACGTACAAAATCTGCGGTAGATGCTAAGAAATTTACATTGTCTGCAGAGAAAAAGAGTGCACCACAGCCAGAACAACAACAAGTGGCGGCAAGAGCTGCTCAAAAATTGACAGCAACACAGCAGCCTGTAGCAGCGCCTTTAACATCAACAAGTACAAATGTATCACCACAGGTGATACAGCATGCGCAAGCAGCAGCAGAAATGCAAGTACAAATGAGCCTTGAGGAGCCAGCACCCTCTTATGAGATACAGCAATCTAACCTTCAAGGGCAAACGCAAGTAGCATCAGAGCCTAATACAGCTCCTATGACGCCAGAAGAAATGAAAGCAATCATAGCACAAGCAAAAGCAGCAGAAGGAGATGACGATTGCTTGATGTGTGGATCTTAATATATTATTTTTGTTTCTCTATTGTATAAGTAGAGATCCAAAAACCAAACCAAGTGTTAATAATAAACCCAATTTCTAATTTTAGAAATTGGGTTTTGTTTTGTGTCAAATTGAGTTTTTTGTTTTACTTAAAAAAGTAAAAGGAGCTTATAAATAATAGCACTACATATAGCAGCAATAGGGAGTGTTAATAGCCAGGATAGTAAAATATTTCGTACTACTTTAATATCTGCTTTTTTTGTTGCAGTTCCTATACCGAAAATAGATCCAACAGATACATGCGTTGTTGATACAGGAAGGCCATGTACACTTGCCGTAGTGACTAAGAGGCCTGTAATTAAGTTTGCAGTAAATCCTTGACCACTATTCATAGGTGTGATTTTTTTACTCATGACTTGTCCTACTTTTTTTGCATTTAAGATGCCTCCTAAAGCCATGGTTATTGCTACGGCAATCATTCCCCATGTAATATCTAACGCATTGATAACAATCAATAGTCCAACAATTTTTGGCGTATCATTCAATCCACGAGCAAAGCTTACAATTCCTGCACTCAAATAATGAGCGACATCTAGTACTTTTTGAGAGTTAATTCCAATAAAGTTTCCTTGGTACCTTTCAACACATTCTTGTTTACTTGATAGTGTGATCGTGCTTTGAGATTCTTTTTCAACAGCTATATAGTTATTTGAATTGGCAGTCTTTGTGACGGGTATAAACTCATTGCCAATACAGGCACAGGTTTGTTTTGTGATGCCCATATATATTCGAATTTTCTTAAAAATAAGGTAGACAATTAGACTTGCAACGGCAGCCATGAGCGGACTGACAATTAATGGCATTAAAAAAGTATTTCCAAGCTTTGCAAAATTAAAAGCAGATCCAACGGCTACGACACCACTGCCAAATAAGGCACCAACTAAACTATGTGTTGTTGAGATGGGCATTCCTATTTTGGTTGCTATAAAGACGGTTAAAGCGGCGCCTAAGGCAATAGCAATAGCAAATTCTGGTGTTTGAATGAGTGTGTCTGGTACTAATCCTTTTCCAGAGAAATTCTTTACTAGGGTGCTCGCTAGAAAAATAGCAGCTATAGAGCCTGCTGCTGTTGTTACTGTGGCCCAGGTTATGGCTCCTTTATAATTGACCGTTCCGCTGCCAAATAACGTGGCAACTCCTTTGAAATTGTCATTTGCGCCATTACTATATGCTAGAAAACAAGCGGCAATAAAAAGAATGATAAAGATCATACGACTTTGTAGATTTAGGTTGTGAAAAACAATCAATATCTAGAGTCGTCGTTTATGAGGTGCTTTGATTACAAAACAAGTATGTTAATTTTATAAAAGTGTATGTTTCTTTGTGCGCTTTCGCGAAAGCGTATATATCATGCGTTTTACTATATGAGCTGTAATAGATAGCCAAGAAGAGCGCCTCCGGCAATCAACCACATCACACTGATTTTCCATTTGCTAAATATGAAAAAAGCACTAATGCCAGCTATGACAATAGCGCGCCAATCAATAAGTGTCTCTAATCCCATGATGATTAAAACAGCAAGCATAACGGCTACAGCTGCAACATTAACCGTGTCTAAGAAGTACCCAAGAATTTTAGAAGAACGCATCTTGGATACAAATGGGTTTAAAATGAGAACAAATAGAAAAGAAGGTAGAAAAATTCCTGTCGTTGCGGCGAGTGCTCCCCAAAAACCAGAAAGTTGATACCCTATAAAAGTAGCTGTAGAGAGTACGGGGCCTGGAGTAAACTGCCCTACGGCAATGGCGTCTATAAGTTCGGTTCTGGTAAGCCATCCTTTGGTTACGAGTTCTGCATCCAGATAGGCAAAAAGAACATAGCCACTTCCGTATAGGATAGCACCTACTTTAAGAAATGTCCAAAATACCTGTAGCGCAGGTGTTTTAAGAAGTAATGAGGAAGCGAGTAGTGGTAGTGGAATGATAGATTTTGTGGTGGTTACTCTTGATTTTAAATAGAAGTATAAGGTTCCTATAGCACCAGCGCCCAATAATGCAATGACTTCGTTTACGCCTAAGAATGTCACAATCAAGACGAGTATTCCTATGATTGCAAGATCTGTTGTTTTGATTGCTTTCTTACCTAGTTTTAATATTGCTGAAGCAATGATAGCAAGTACAGCGGGTTTTATGCCAAATAGAAACGGAGCAACTTCGGGAAGTTGTCCATAGGAAACATATAGGTAGGCAAGTAATGCAGTAATAATGACAGCAGGAACGATAAAAGCAATGCCGGCAACAAATAATCCTTTGCTTCCTGCGCGTTCATGTCCGCAATGCATGGTCATTTCTGTAGAGTTAGGTCCGGGAATGAGGTTTGTGGCTCCCATAAGATCTAGAAAATAATCCCTAGACATCCATTTTCTTTTGGTTACTACTTCGTCTTCCATCATCGCAATATGCGCTGCGGGCCCTCCAAAGGCAAAACAACCTAGTTTAAAAAAGACAAGAGCAACTTCTTTAAGTCTGCTTTTGGATGCAGGTGGTGTTGATTTTTGCGAAAGCGTATCCATAGTTTACTATAAAAAAGACCTGATAAAGAAATACTCTATCAGGTCTAAGTTGTTACATATTTGTATCTATTTTATGACTGTTGGTGCTCATTGTGGTATAAATCTAGAAGATTCATAATCTCCTCAATAAGATCCTTAGTTTCTAATAATAAACCAAAGTATAAGGTCGTGTTCTTAGGGCTCGATTCTTCAGAACGCGTACGTGCTACTTGCTTTTGAATTTTCTCAGTCACACTATTGTAAAGCGCTTCTTTTTGACCTAAAAGTTCTCCAATTTGTGCATAATTACGATCCTTAAATGCAACCTCAGTAGCTCCTAAAAATTCTTCTAATTTTTGATTGATTTCTTGAAGATCTCTTATTTGATTAAATCGTAAAGGCTTGTGGTTGTTGTTTACGTGTTTGTAACTTGCTTTTGCGATGTACTCTAAGGATTGTGTAATGTCTTCTAGATATCCTAAAATCTGAATGTAAAAGTTACTACCACGTACACTAGTTTCTTCAAGGTTTTTAATGAAGTAAAAGATGTTGCCACGTAGTTCATCTATTTCATCATTTAGCTTTTCTACACCAGCGCGACTCTTTTTGAGGCTACCTACTTTTCCTTTGGCTAATCCTTTAAGGACATTTGTGTAAATTTTGTTTGTTCTAGAAACTGTTTTTGCAATGTTATCTGCACTTTCTTCTATAATCCCTTGAATTGTCTGACTTTCAGCTCTACTTAAATCAGATTCTTCTCTGGCGAGATCACTGCTCTTTTTGTGAGAAAGATAATTTCTAACTAATAAGATAGCGGCTACAACAAGTAAAATGGCTACTACTGCAAAACGTCCACTAGGGCCTCCTAAGTGAATTAAGAAAGCAAGTGTTCCTGCGGCACAGAAAGCACTAAAGGCTGTGAAGAACCATCCTCCGATTACATTTAAAACACCAGCGACTCTGTATACTGCACTTTCTCTACCCCAAGCGCGATCTGCAAGAGAGGTACCCATCGCTACCATGAAGGTTACATACGTAGTAGATAGCGGTAATTTCATAGAGGTTGCAATAGATATTAAGATACCAGCAACCACAAGGTTGATAGATGCTCTAATCATATCAAAAGCTGGAAGCTCATAACTTTTAGATCTAGGTAGGTCTACCACTGGTTTTTCAAATTTTGAATTGATAGCAGCTACAGTTCCTTTAGGAAGTATAGCACTAAGACCAGCGTTTATAGCTGTTACTGCTCGTACAATACCTCTAGATAGGGCATTAGGTTTGAATTTTTCTTTTCCTTCATCTTGACGAGAAAGTCCTATTTCAGTATCAGCAACGGTACGTGCTTTTTTAGAAGTCCATAAGGCTACAACCATAATGGCTCCTGCAATAAAAAGAATGAGTGGTTCTGCGGGTACTTTTTTACTTAGAATTTCCATAGAGAATTCTGATGCTGGAATACCAGATATAGACCAAGCTTCGTAAGAATGCCAAGCTGCCATTGGTACACCAATAAAGTTGACAAGGTCATTTCCTGAGAAAGCAAGTGCAAGTCCAAAAGTTCCTATAGCAATAACAACAAGAAGTACTGTTTTCTTAAATATTTTTTCAAAAGCATAAGAAAAGATGGTCCAGAAGACAAAACTTCCGATCATTACATAAAGCTCATTTCCTTCTAAAACTCCTTTGATGTCCTTGTATTGAGGAGTTCCTTTTAATCCTTTCATAAAGATAAAATAGGTGATGGCTGCGAGTGCAACACCTCCAAAAATAGCTCCGAAATTTTTGATTTTTCTTTCGTAATTAAACGTAAATATCAAACGAGAAACATATTGAACAATAGCACCCACAGAAAATGCAATGAGTACAGATAAAAGTATACCTCGTATAATATCTAAAGCTTTTTTATGATTGATATACGTCCAGATATCACTCATTGTTTGTTGATCATTGGCTGTAATCTTAATAATAGCCATTACAACAGCGGCTCCTAATAAGTTAAATACAATAGAAACAGTAGTAGATGTAGGTAGTCCAAGCGTATTAAAGAAGTCTAACAAGAGTATATCTGCTATCATAACAGCCATGAATATGACCATAATTTCTTCAAAGGTAAATTGGCCGGGGACAAAAATTCCTTTACGAGCAACCTCCATCAAACCACCTGAATATACAGCACCTATGAAAATACCAAGACTGGCAATAATCATAATGGTTTTAAAACTAATCGCTTTTGATCCAATTGCTGAATTCAAAAAATTGACAGCATCATTACTGACACCTACGATGATATCGAAGACCGCCAATATGACTAAGGCTCCGATCATTAAAATATAAAGATTATCCATTGTTATCTAGATTAAAATATATTGCAAAAATTGTATTCTTAATTCAATCAAGTGTTACCTTAATGTTATCTATTTGATTAAAAGTGAACATCTAACTGTAAGCGGTAGATCCAGTTGCTGCCATCTCCGTCTATAGTTTCGTACGTTAAATCTGATTGTACTTTAAGTTTGTGGCCTACAATAAATTTTGATACACCTGCAGTGTATTGATCTGTGTTACGACCTCCAATAATATCATCTAGGCTTATATTAGTGTATCTTCCAGAAAACTCCCAGTTGCTAGGTAATAAATAACCAGCTTGTAAGTTTAGTGAATTTCCAACATTTACATTGCCAGCAATAGTGCCATCTGTATTCATAGCAAATACCTCTTCTGCATCACGATGTGCATATTCTCCTTGGAAAGAAAAACCTTGGTATTTGAAAATAGCATCAACAAATAAGGTGTTGATATCTGTCTCAAAAAGATCGTCAGGATCATCACTGCCATCTATAAATAAGTAGCTTCCTAAATTACTTCTTGAGCGTACCGCATTGTTATTGTGATCATAGGTGGCAGATACCATTAGTTTTGGAGTTGGTTCGCGTTTTAAATCACTAGAAGAGTAATCTCCTTTGCTAGTAAATTCTCCAAAAGGTAAGAATTCTATTCTACCTGTGTATTGAAGTCCGCCTTGATTTCCTTGAGTAACGTTTCTTCCTTCTCCTTGAGAGACAGCAATTTTTTCTCTAATGACAAAGTCTTTACCTAGTTTGTCTTTGTGACGTAATTGTAATCCGACATCACGGTCTATGTTAAAGCGAGAATTTAATATAGAACGATCTACAAATTGTAAGTTTCCAGAAGAAACAACACGTTCGATGTTTCCTGGTAGTTTTGTTTGACCTACCCATAATTCCCAATCTGGCGCAAAGTTCCACATCACAACGGCATCAAGGATATACCTTGGTGTGTCACGTGTAAACTGGCTTCCACCTGAGATGTCTCTATTAGAAAGTCCTAGCTCGAACTTATACTTTAGTTTTGGGCTAAAAGCAAAACCATTAAATTTAAAACGAGCTCTACGTACTAGGAAGTTTTGATCTATCTCTGCAGAGTTTGGGTCATTAGCAGAAAGAACAGAGGTAGATAAGAATTGCATACGTGTTGCAAATTTCATGCTCCAAGAACTATCTTTTGCGATGACGTTAAAAATTCCTTTACCAAATTTAGAATCAACAGTCTTCTGTGCATTTACAGTAAAAGAAAAGCAAGTACAGAAAAGTACTACTAGTAGGGTAAACTTAAGCTTCATTATAATATTAGTTTTTGTCGAGTGCAAAGAACCGAACCTAATGTTAACTTAATGTTAGGCGTAGATTACGATTAAGTGAAAAAAACAGGGCTGCCTAATGGCAGCCCTCACTTCAAAACCTGGTCGACAAAAACTAATGATAATGAAATGTTTCCTTCTATAAAGGAGTACAAATATCATATACATTCTTTATTCTATTGTAATCATAAGATTAGGTAATCTTTAATTTTTGTACGTAGGGAATGAAAACATGTAAAATATAAAAGTCTTGAAAACAACATATTATAGACGTAATGTAAATTTAATGTTATCTAAAGCTTTCTAAATTGTTAGGAATTGGTTAATTTAGTGTTGTCGACAAACAAAACATATACTATATTATGAAAAAGGCAACGCTACTATTAGCACTAGTTTTTGTGTTTGTGACAGTCCAAGCACAAGAGAGAATCAAGAAGAATACATATGTACAAAACGGAGATCGTATTGAAGCTGTTTTGTATTTTGATAATGGAAAAGTAAGTCAGACGGGTTTTTATACCAAGGAAGGAAAGCTTACTGGAAAATGGGTAAGTTATAACCTAGAAGGAAAAAAAACAGCTACTGCAAACTATGATAATGGGGCTAAAGTGGGTACATGGTTCTTCTGGAATAATGATACACTTACAGAGGTAGATTATGAGAACTCTCGTATTGCTTCGGTAAATACTTGGAAAAATGATGGAACTAGAGTCGTAAGTAATAAATAAATTACTTCTTGTAAAGCATTGTACGCTTTCGCGAAAGCGTATCATACAAAAATCCCGATCAATAGTTGATCGGGGTTTTATATTTGGCTAAATTCTATTCTTCTTATAGACTAGTTACGTGTCCATCCTGTTTTCCAAGTAGTGTAATCAGTCCCCATGCCACTTCCCATTCCTGAGAAAAATTCAGCATCTGTAAAAGTTACTCCGGTGTCATTTTTAAGAGGTAAGATCACATCTGTAAATGAAACATTAGTTACGCTAGTGTCACCATCTAAAACGCCTTGTCCAGTTGGGCTAGCTCCAGCATCTCCATCAAGGTCAAATCCTTCTTCAAATCCTTCGATTAATACATTTGTAAATACAGCTCTTGTTCCAGCTCTTAAACGTATAGCTTCGTTTTCATTGGTAGATCCAAGACCTACAATCGTAATATTGTTGATTGTTGGTGCAGAAAAGAAGATAGGGTTTGCGTTGTTTCCTATGTCTGTATTAAATCCATCACCTTCAATTCCTTTGTCGTGTGCTTGTCTATGCTCAATATATACATCTGTAAGTGTCCCAGTAAAACCTTCTGTCCAATCTACAGAGTCATCTTGTGCTCCTACAACAGATATGTTGCTTGCATTTACAGTTCCTCCAAAAAATTCAATACCATCATCAAGGCCTTCAAAAGCTTGAATGAAGGCAACCGTAGTGCCATTTCCTACACCGTAAAAAGAGAATCCGTTGTTTTCTGATGAAGCACTTGCACTTCCTCCTGAATATTCAATGCGTACATAGCGTATAATTCCAGAATTATCATTGGTAATACTTCCTCCGTAAGGAAGACCACCGATTTCAGAAGTAGATGTCGCATCTCCTCCGGTAACAGAGTTAATCGGAGCTCTACCTAATACGATTAATCCGCCCCAATCACCAGCATTTGGAGTAGCGTCATTTGATGTAAATACAATAGGATTAGAAGATGTTCCTTCTGCATTGATGGTTCCTCCTTGTGCAACAGCAACAAATACGTCAGATCCTGTATTAGCTCTTACAACAACGCCAGGATTGATTGTTAATGTAAACCCGTCTTCTACGATTAATGCTTCTGTTAATACATACTCTTCATTTGCTTCTAAGACTAAGTCTGCAGTTAATGTTCCGCCGATTTCATTTCCTTCTGCAATTGGATCTGGAGTAGGGTTTGTGTCTGGGTTTATGATAACTTCTACATCTCCATTATCATCACTAGAGCAAGAGTTAAAGCCGGTAGCTAACGCTAATAAGGCACCGAAAAGTAAAACTGATTTTCTCATTTTTTCTATTAATTTTTGATTTAAATAATTAGATTGATTTTATTTTTAAAATTTGTATTTGAATTGTAAGCTTAAGTTTACACCTCGCTTGTATTGTGCGATACTGCTACTGCCGTTTGCGGCACTTACTGGAATATCTCCTAGGCTTGTGCCCTCTCTAAAGAATTTAATGGTTGGGTTTAGTAAGTTTTTTGCGCTAGCATTAAGTTCAATATGCTGACCAAAATTGTTTTTCCATATAAAGTCTAGTGTAGGGATCCCCACTTCTATAATATTACCTAACTGTCCAGAACCTAATGCATCTATACGATCTGAGAAATAAGAGAATACAAGGTTTGCTATAGGTTTATAGTTCTCGTGCTGAACAAATGTTGGACTATAGCTTACATCTGCATTGATGAGGAAAGGGGAAGCTCCTTGTAGCTTGTCAGTGTCTCTGTCAAATGTGGTGTTGATAAAACCTTCTGAACTTCTTAGGTCTTGTTTTGTGTATATATAAGTAGCATTTAGTCCAAAAGAAAGAATGGGATTTTCTTCTTCGTTTTTAAGCAATGATTTGCGTACTTCTATTTCTGCTCCTACTACTTTTGCTTGATCTCCGGAGCGTACAAAACGTTGTGTTCCTGTAGCGTCATTGGCAACCACAAGGTTGACAGGGTCGTTAATTTGTTTTGCAAATGCAGCAACAGAGAAGATTTCTCCTTTGGTAAAGAACCATTCATATTTTAAATCAATGTTGTAAATATTTGAGAATGGATTATTACCTAGTATATCAGGATTACCTCCTGTTTGATTTGTAACGTCTTCATATACAAATGGCGCTACTTCTTTAAATTCAGGATTTGATACCGTACGACTGGCAGAAAAACGTATATTTTGATTCTCTTTTAAAGCATACTTGATGTTTAAACTAGGAAGAATAAACGTTTCGTTAGCACTTGCAAATCCAGGATCTGTAGATAGTAAGTTAATCACATCGTATGTAATGTCCTGGCTGTAAGATTCAATACGAATGCCTGGAGCAAATGTCCATTTTTCTCCTAGTTTGAAAGTGGCATCTACATATCCAGCGTGAATATCAAGATTTCCTGTATATGTGTTTTCTGGATCTCCAGGTGCATTTCTGTTTCCTATTCCAGACGCATTATCGTTTAAAGAATTAAAAACGAATGTATCATATACAACACCAAGATTTTCAGGAGTAAATACAGCATCAAGATTATTTACATCAAGAATAGGAGTGTTAGGCTCTATAAAATCATATCCATAACGGATATTTTCAAAATTACGTTCCTTTACTCTTCCATTGTATCCAATGTTGAAAATTAAATTTTCGTTATAGTCGTATTGTAAACTGAAACGCGCATTGATCTCCTTATCTTCTATATCTTGAAAATAGCGCTGGTTGTCAAAAGGAATGTTGTTAAAGAAAATAGGATTTGTGGTAGGGTCATCGTCAAACGTTCTGTCAAAACCTTCTATACTAACCCTTCTACGATCTGGTTGTCGTGCTAATACTGTATTGGCGCCAACGGCCCAATCAAGCTTTAGTTTTTCATCTAAAGTGTGCGTTCCTACTAATTGATTTACAAAGATCATATCCTGATCAAACTGAATGTTTGATACATAAAAGCCTTCGTCTGTATCTAAAATAGCATCTCTATTACGACCTTGTCCTTCTGTTCCAAAATAGCCTACTTCGTCTGTAGCATCATTAATAAATACAGAATTAAATTTTAATTTATGATCACTGTTTATTCTGTACGTAAGATTTAATAATGCAGTGGTGTTAGTATTGTATACATACTCTTCTGCGTTAGGGAATACTACATCTTCTACAATCGTGAAATTGGCAGCTTGCCCTTCTCGGTATTCAAAGCCGTTACTAAAAGCAGCAGTAGTAAATATGCTAAGGCGAGATTCTGAGCCTATGTCCCAAGAATTTCCTCCTGTAATTTTACCAGAAATATTAACAGGCGTTCCACCGTCTACAGGATCAAATCCGTTTTGAATAATGGTTGCAAATGGATTGTTGTTGTATCTGTTATAATATCCAAAAAAACTAGTGCCTTCACTTCTTACAAAGTTTTCGCCTTGAGCGTTCGTATTAATACCAGTCTCTAGGGTGCTTTCTATAAAGAAGTCTCCTGTATACTCTTTTGAAACGATATTTACATTACCTGCGGCAAAGTCTCCATAAAAGCTTGGAGTATATGTTTTGCTAACTCCAATGTTTTGAATAAGATCTGAAGAGAAGAGGCCTAAATCTATATTCTTCTTATCAATATCATTAGAAGGTAATGGTAATCCATTATACGTTGTGTTTTGGTAACGATCTCCAAGACCACGTACATATACATTTCCTCCTCCTTCTTGTTTTGAGATGCCAGAGATTTTTGTCACTGCGGCAGCTGCATTTTCTACCCCTTTTCGAGCTAACTCTTGTGCGCCAATGCTTTGTTTTTGAACAACAGCTTTTTGCTGATCAAGAAGTAAGGCTACTTCACTTTCTTTACGTACAGTTGTTGTGATGATGACTTCATCTAGCGCAGCTGCACTGGCTTTAAGTCCTGTGTTTATAGTCGTTGTTTTGTCAGGTGCGACAATAACATTGGGAACTTCTATTGTTTCATACCCTACAAAAGAAATCACAAGTGTATGGGTTCCTGGTGCAACATTATTAATGATGTAGTTGCCATCAAAATCTGAAGTAGACCCTTGTGTAGATCCTTTTATGATAATACTAGCAAAGGGTAAAGGCTGTCCGTCAATACTTTCTTTGTCTGTTAGTGTTCCTGCAATCGAGCCATTTTCTTGTGCTTGAATAGTAAAAGAAAAAAGGAATAGTGTAAGGAGAAAAAATGGTTTCATTAATTAGGGTTTATTTTCTGGTGCAAAGAAATATCAGAGATGAAGCAACCTCGTTAAGCGATTGTTATTGTTATTTTAGGAGGTCGTGATGTTTGTGTAAGGTTAATGTTAACTAGGTGGCTTTAATGTTTACTTTATGTTTCCTTACATTAGGATGCTTGTGATTATGCTTTCGCGAAAGCGTAACAACCCGTATCTTGCAACTATAAAATGGATACTACTATGATGCAATGGGAACGCCTATTATCACTCAAAAGGCAGGGAGATACCAATAAACGATTACGTAAAGAACAAGATGAGACCCGATTAGGATTTGAGGTAGATTATGATCGTATTATTTTTTCTTCAGCGTTTAGAAGTCTTCAAGACAAAACTCAAGTAATCCCACTTTCTAAAACTGATTTTGTGCATACAAGACTTACACATAGTCTGGAAGTGGCAGTTGTAGGTCGATCTTTAGGAAGGCAAGTTGGAAAACAATTATTGGAAAAATATCCGCATCTTTCTGAGATGCATGGATATCAGTTTAATGATTTTGGGGCTATTGTTGCCGCAGCGGCGCTTGCTCATGACATAGGGAATCCTCCTTTTGGTCATTCGGGAGAAAAAGCGATAGGAGATTATTTTAAAAATGGTAATGGAAAGCGATTTGCATCTGAACTTACTGATAAAGAATATCAAGATGTATGTGCTTTTGAAGGAAACGCTAATGGCTTTAAAATATTAACGGAGTCTATGCCAGGTGCTACAGGGGGGTTGCGATTGTCTTATGCAACACTGGGCGCTTTTATGAAATACCCAAAAGAATCATTACCCGTAAAACCTACTAAGCATATCGCCGATAAGAAATTTGGTTTCTTTCAAAGTGAAAAACAAGCTTTTCAAGATGTGGCAGACGAGTTAGGGCTAATTCAGACAAGAAATGGGGCAGATATAAGTTATGCAAGACATCCTTTGACTTTCTTGGTAGAAGCAGCAGATGATATCTGTTACACAATCATAGATTTTGAAGACGGAATTAACCTAGGGTTGATTTCTGAGGATTATGCATTGGAGTATATGGTGAAATTAGTCCCTAATATTAATACAAAAAAATATCATGAACTGACCACAAAGGCTGCTCGAGTAGGATATCTAAGGGCACTTGCTATAGGAACGTTAATAGAGGAGGCGGTTACTATATTTATGGACAATGAAGAGGCTATTTTAAAGGGCGCTTTCGCGAAAGCGTTATTAGATAAATCCAAATATGAAGCTCAGATAGAAGATATATTAAAGATTAGTGTTTCAAATATATATCAAAGCCAAGAAGTTGTCGAAAAGGAAATTGCAGGATATGAGATTCTTTCTACCCTTCTTGATCGTAGGTGTAAAGCAATTAATAATTCGCTTACACACTATGACAAGCTTGTCTTAAAATTGTTTGAAGATTCAGATCAAGAAGAATTATCCTTATACGAAGAGTTAATGAAGGTGTGTTACAATGTATCTGTGATGACAGATAGTAAGTCTTTGCGCATATTCCAGAAACTTAAAGGGTTAAATGTGCATTGATGTTTTTTAGGGCTCTGGAATGATTCTTATGATTTTTGATTGTACACTAAGATTGGGAAGACTTTGCTGCTTGTTATTTATGCTAACTATAAATTATTTTTAATGATAATTTAAAAAATTGGTAATATATATAACATATGTTAATGATATGTGTTAATTTTTAGGTTAAAATTTTAAAATCCACAAATTTGCAATACTTTTGGTTTATTCCAAAATAATTGAATTTATATAACAAGGTAGGAGTTATATGTAGCATATTGTTATATATATGTAATCCTTTTTTGTCAGTTTATATTTATTCTGACTTATTTTATCACATAAACTAAAAAAAATGCTGAAACTTTACAAATTAACAGTATTTGTATGTGTGTTTGCTTTTGCAACACTCACAAATGCCCAAGATTATGAAACGATTATCAAAGGTCACCTAGAGGCTAATAAGTCTACACTAGGAGTTACAGACCAAGATATTTCGGGCTTAACGATTAACGATGAGATATTCTCACGTAAAAGTACAACGACACATGTGTACGCTATTCAAAAAATCAACAACATCGAAGTTTTTAATGGAGGTGTAAATGTTGCTTTTAAAGATGGGGTAATCATTCACGTTGCGAGTAACTTGCAGAAAGATATCGCATCTAGAGTAAATGGAGTGTCTCCAGTATTAACACCTACACAAGCTGCATTTCAAGCAGCTACTTCTTTAGGGTTAGGAAATTCAAACTTTTCATTGACGGAAACAATTTCTCCTAATCAGTTTGTATTAAATCAAGGAGGTGTTTCTATAGATGAAGTGCCTGTAAAATTAGTATACCAGCCTACAGAAGACAATACGCTTAAGCTAGCATGGGATTTAAGTATCCATACATTAGATTCAAAACATTGGTATAGCGTTCGTGTGGATGCTTTTACCGGAGAACTTTTAGAGCAATTTGATTGGATTCTGAGATGTACATATGAAAATCATGGTCATGAGAATATATCGAGAACTTCAAATGTAGAAAATACAACAGGTTTTGGATTTAACAAAGCTGAGGTTGCAAATGAATTATTAGCTGGTGAGCAATATAAAGTATATGCGTTACCAGTAGAGAGTCCAAATCATGGAAATGGATTTCGTTCTTTGATAACTGAGCCTCAATCTGATGCTTCTCCTTTTGGATGGCATGATATAAACGGAGCTGATGGTGCAGAGTTTACAATTACAAGAGGGAACAATGCGTGGGCATTTGAGGATTTAGATGGACAGAGTGATATAGGAGATTCTCCAGATGGAGGTGCTGAGCTGATTTTTGATTTTCCTATAGATTTAACATTAGATGGACCTGCATATACCAATGCGGCAGTAACAAACTTATTTTACTGGAATAACGTGATACACGATATTTTTTATGAATATGGATTTGATGAAGAATCAGGAAATTTTCAAGATAATAATTATGAAAATGGTGGAATTGGAGAAGACTATGTATTTGCTCTTTCACAAGACGGAAGTGGTTTAGATAATGCAACATTCGGTACACCTCCAGATGGGAATAATCCAGTGATGCGAATGTTTTTATGGAATAGAACTGGTGAGACAGGAAATTTAGAAGTTACAGCACCAGCAGATCTTGCTGGGGACTATGGGCTTACGATTTCTACATTCTCAAGTTTATTTCCTTCATTGGAGCTTCCGCCCCTTATGGGTGAGTTGGTCTTAGTAGAAGATACAGATGCCTCAGGAGATCCATTAGATGCTTGTGATGCTGTTGCAAATGCAGGAGATATTGATGGTAAGATTGCTGTAATACGTAGAGGTTCTTGTACGTTTGTTATTAAAGTAGAAGCTGCCGAGGCGGCAGGAGCTATTGGAGTAATCATTGTAAATAATGTAGCTGATGATCCTATTAACTTAGGAATAGGGCAAGATGATGAAACTGACGCTACTATTCCAGCAGGAATGATAAGTCAAGCTGATGGAGATCCATTAATTGCAGCACTGCAAAATGGAGAAACAATTACTGTAAATGCGTCTAGACCAAGATTAATAGATGGTAGTTTTGATAATGGAATTATTACTCATGAATATGGTCATGGTATTTCTAATCGTTTAACAGGTGGTCGTCTTAATACTAATTGCTTAAATAATGCAGAGCAAATGGGAGAAGGCTGGTCTGATTATTTTGGTATGATGTTAACGATGAGATCTGGAGATACCGCAGAGCAAGGTAGAGGGGTAGGGACATTTGCTATCAATCAGCCTACAACAGGAAATGGAATTAGACCAAGGCCGTATAGTACTGATTTTGCTGTAAATGAGCTTACGTATGCTACACGTGCGACATACTCTAATAATGAGCCTCCGCATAGAACGGGTCATTTGTGGGCTACTATGATATGGGATATGACATGGGCTTTTATTGATGAGTATGGCTTTAATTCAGATTTATATAATGGAGAGCGTGGTAATAATATCGCATTACAATTAGTAATGGATGGATTAAAATTACAACCATGTAATCCTGGCTTTGTAGATGGTAGAGATGCTATTCTTGCAGCAGTAGAAATCAATACATTGATTCCTGAAGAAGATAAAGATAAAGCAAGATGTACTATCTGGAATGTATTTGCAAATAGAGGTTTAGGTCTTAGCGCGGATCAAGGAAATCCTGATGACAGAACCGATGGAACTGAGGCTTTTGATGTGCCTACAAATGGTGATGGGTCTGCTTGTCTTTCTTTATCTGTAGATGAAGCGAGTATAGATTCTGTTTTTAGTATATATCCTAATCCTTCAAATGGAGAAATTACAGTAAGTGTTGCTGGTGCATTTGGAGAAGGTCAAATACGTATCTATGATATTAATGGTAGAGAGGTATATAATAAAGCTGCAACTCTTGAAGGTAATGTGTCTGTTAGTGCAACAGGATTATCTAGAGGAGTGTATATTATGAATATTATTACTGATAGTAGTAGTGTTACTTCTAAACTTATTATTGAGTAAATAAGCAAATTAACATATATTCAAAAAGGCTAGTTTTAACGAACTAGCCTTTTTTTTTATTGATAATACAGATCAATTGTTTTGAAAATTTCTTTGGGTGAGATTCCTATTTCTTCTTGCAGCTCTTCTGTGGTTCCGTGTTCTATAAAATGATCAGGTATTCCAAGTGATGTTATGGTGCCTTTGTACGCTTTCGCGAAAGCGTAATCAGTAATAACACTTCCGAGCCCTCCTTTTATAGTACCATCTTCTAGTGTGATGATGATTTTATAGGTGTTAAAAATAATATCTAATAAATCAGTATCTATAGGTTTTAAGAATCCTATATCATATATGCTTACGCTATTTGAATTGTCTTTGGTTGCTTGTATTGCATTGTGTATGATCGTTCCTATAGAGAGAATGGCCATGTGTTTTCCTTTTTGGATGCAATGCCCTTTTCCAATAGTAATTTTTTGAAACGGTTGTTTCCAATCTACAGTAACGCCTCTTCCTCTTGGATATCGAATAGCAATCGGATGTGATAATCCTAATTGTGCTGTGTACATGATATTGCGAAGTGCTATTTCGTCTTTTGGTGCATAGATCATCAGATTGGGTATGCAGTTGAGATACGCAAGGTCAAAAGATCCGTGATGTGTAGGGCCATCTTGTCCTACAAGTCCAGCTCTGTCTAAACAGAATATAACGGGTAAATTTTGTAGAGCAACATCATGTATGATTTGATCATAAGCTCTCTGTAAAAAGGTGGAATAAATATTACAGAATACGATCATTTCTTGTGTTGCCATTCCTGCAGATAGTGTGACTGCATGTTGTTCGGCTATTCCCACATCAAAAGCGCGATCAGGAAATGCTTCTATCATATATTTAAGAGAACTTCCTGTAGGCATTGCTGGAGTAATCCCTACTACTTTTTTATTGATAGTCGCCAGTTCTACAATGGTATGGCCAAATACATCTTGATATTTTGGAGGCAATTTTGTTGTGTCTTTGGCATGACGTTCTCCAGTCGTTGCATCAAATTTCCCAGGAGCGTGATACGTTATTTGGTGTTTTTCTGCAAGGGCTAGTCCTTTTCCTTTAGTTGTGATGACGTGAAGGAATTTAGGGCCTTTTATTTTCTGTAGTTTCTTTAATACGCGAATGAGCGTAGGGAGGTCATGTCCATCTACTGGGCCATGATATTCAAAATTAAGTGCTTCAAAAATATTCTCTTCTCGAGCGGTTCCCTTTTTGACATTGGTGAGGTATTTTTTTAATGCTCCTATACTTGGATCAATACCTATGGCATTGTCATTAAGAATAACAAGTAAATTGGCATCTGTAACACCGGCATGATTAAGACCTTCAAAGGACATGCCGCTTGCGATAGATGCATCACCTATGACGGCAATATGTTGCTGTTCTTCTTTTCCTTGTAAATTAGCAGCGATAGCCATGCCTAATGCGGCAGAAATAGAAGTGCTACTATGCCCAACGCCAAAAGTGTCATATATGCTTTCTGAGATTTTCGGAAATCCACTGATACCTCCTTTTTGTCTATTGGTATGAAAGATATCTTTTCTGCCTGTCAAGATTTTATGTCCATAGGCTTGATGTCCTACATCCCAGATCAGTTTATCCTCTGGAGTGTTAAATACATAATGTAGGGCTACGGTTAATTCAACGACGCCTAGGCTTGCGCCTAAATGTCCTTCTTTTGTTGCTAGGATCGTAATAATAAACTGTCGTAATTCTTTACTCAGTTGTGGTAATTGATCAGCAGTAAGCTGTCTTAGTGCATGTGGACTATCAATATGATCTAACATATAACAAAGGTACGTCTTGATATTGTATTTTTGAATATTGAAATACCATTCCTATGATAGATCCTTTTGATGATACTTATTTTATGAAACGGGCTCTTGTTGAGGCAGAGACTGCTTATGAACTTGGGGAAATCCCTGTAGGTGCTGTTGTTGTTGCTAATAATAAAATCATAGCAAGAGCACATAATCTTACAGAGCGACTTACCGATGTGACTGCACATGCAGAGATGCAGGCAATTACAGCAGCGGCTAATTATTTAGGAGGAAAATATTTACATAAATGTACATTGTATGTGACTTTAGAGCCTTGTCAGATGTGTGCAGGTGCTTTGTATTGGAGTCAAATAGATCGTATTGTATATGGCGCTACAGATGAGCAACGTGGTTGTAAGGTAATGGGAACAACATTACATCCTAAAACTAAAATAGAAGGTGGGATACTTGCCGAAGCATCTCAGAATTTAATGAAGCGTTTTTTTGTAGAAAAGCGTAATTTGAATTAATCCCATAAAAAAAGCCTGCTATTGCAGGCTTTAATAATCGTAAAAAGATAATATCTATATCATTACAGTACACGTACTTGTGCAGCTGTCATTCCTTTTCTTCCTTCTTCTTCTACGTACTCAACTTTGTCTCCTTCGTTGATAGTTTCACCGTTAAGACCTGTAACGTGTACAAAGATGTCTTTACCAGTGTCATCATTAGTTATAAAACCATAACCTTTTGACTCATTGAAAAATTTAACTGTTCCTTCCATTATAAAAAATAAAAATATTAATAAAGTGCAAATTTACGTTTTTAATTTTTAACAAATTGTTTACAAATGATTTTATTTTTGTAAACGAATGGGACTCAGCGCTCTTTTGAGTCGTTAAACTCCTTCATTTTCATGATATTCTCTTTCGTGAGCATGTAGTCTTGGACGTTCTTGTCTTTCCATCGATGGTAGATAAACACTGGCATGAGCACAAAAACGCCTCCTGCAATAGCAAGGCCTATCATTTTATTACCTAGAATTAATCCGTCTTCTTGAGATTTGTAATAAAACCCTAAAAAAAATAGCCCAATAAGAGCAAAAAACAGAATAATTATAAAAAAACGTCTTCCTTTTTTCATTTTTAATGGAGTGAATCTTTAAGTGCCATAAGTTCTTGTATGTATATCTGCCTCATTTCTTCTACATAAGGCCTCTGGTTGTAATAACCTTTGTTAAATGCATTTAATGCTTTTTCTGCATGTGTTATCGCAGCAGGAATATTTCCTGTTTTTTGTAGTGTTAAGGCTTTGTAGTAATTCGCATCAGCCGTCTTGTCTTTCGAATATTTAATGACTTTATCAAAATTAATGAGTGCTTGTTCATATTTTTTTAATTCATAATATGAAATCCCTCTAAAAAGGAAAGCTTTTTGATCTACCCACTCCTCTCCTGCTTGAAGCGTCTCTGCTTCAATATGTTTATCAAAATAACGTATGGAATTGTTATAATCTTCAAGGCCTAAATAGGCTACACCTCTCCAATAATCTACGCTTTGCCCTTGTGGGGCATCAATAAAATCTGGAGTGAGTGTGTCACTGGCATTAAAATCTGCAATCGCTTTTTTGTAATCTCTGTAAAACCATAGATATAGATACCCTCTCCATGGTTGCCACTCTTCTGCATCATGAAAAACTGCTTTGTCATAATATTTTTTCCACTCAGATGGTATCCCTCTCTTAAGATAGGTTACTGAGAGCTCTCGCCAGTTTGTTGCGTTTGTGCTGTCAAGTTCTATGGCATAGGCAAATGCATTCATATGCTGAGGTTGACCCTGATAGAATGAGAAACCATAATCTGTTGCTTCTTTAATTTTTTCTTCCTTAGATTGACAAGAGAAGAAAAAAACAAGTAAAGCGCTAAGGAATAATCTGGGTAATTTTTCCATTTTCAATTCTATATAATATGTACATATAACTGTCTACTTTTTCACCTCTAATAACATTGGGATTCCATAGTTTAAGATGTGTAGTAATCGTAACTAAATCATCTACTAAGTTTTTAGACAAAGTTGTAGGCTCTAGATCTAGATTGCTTTCATGCCAAACGTATCTACCTGCCTGCCCTTTACAGTTGATAACAAATCTAACGGAGAGGTACCCAGAGTCCGTATACTTTGTATGATCATAGGCCTCAAAAACTTCTTCTTTTAAGCCATATTTCCCGGTGCTATACGTTGCTCTCGTAGGGTTGTAATAGTCAAAAATACGATCTTGACAAGTTTCAAATCCCTCGGAGAGTAGACTGTTATCCGGATCTATATAAGCTACACGCTCTGTAAATACATTTTTTGAGGGCGTGATTTTTTTGTTGTAGTACGTGTATAAACCGAAAAATGCAACGATGGCCAGAACTAAAATACTGACTAAAGTAACTGCTATAATCTTCAGGATACGTTTCAATATGTTAGCTTCTTAATTTTAAATTTAATTCTTGTAATTGCGCTTCATCAATAGTTGCTGGGGCGTCAATCATGACATCTCGACCGCTATTGTTTTTTGGGAAAGCAATAAAATCACGTATGGTCTCTTGTCCTCCAAGTATAGCGACAAGTCTATCCAATCCAAAAGCAAGTCCGCCATGTGGTGGTGCTCCGTATTGGAAAGCATCCATTAAGAAACCAAACTGTGCTTTTGCCTCTTCTGGAGTAAACCCTAAGTAGTCAAACATTAATGCTTGTGTTGCTTTATCGTGTATTCTTATAGAACCACCGCCTATTTCGTTTCCGTTAAGAACAAGGTCATATGCATTTGCTTTTACAGCACCTGGATCTGTAGCTAGTAATTCAATTTGCCCTGGTTTTGGTGATGTAAAAGGATGGTGCATTGCATGATAATGTCCTGTTTCTTCATCTAGTTCCAGTAATGGGAAATCTATTACCCATAATGGAGCAAACACTTTAGGGTCTCTAAGTCCTAGATGTTCTGCTAATTCCATGCGTAAAGCACTTAATTGTGCTCTTACTTTATTAGTATCTCCAGAAAGTACGCAGACAAGATCTCCAGCTTTTGCTCCAGTAACTTCTGCCCATTTTGCAAGATCTTCTTGGTCATAAAACTTATCTACAGATGATTTATAAGATCCATCATCATTACAACGAGAATAAATCATTCCTAAAGCACCTACCTGAGGACGTTTTACCCAATCTATAAGTTTATCTATTTCTTTTCTAGTATAGCTATTTCCACCTGGAACTGCGATTCCTATCACAAGTTCAGCGCTATTAAATACTTTGAAATCTTTGTGTTGCGTTATGTTGTTTAATTCCCCAAATTCCATCCCAAAACGAATGTCAGGCTTGTCATTTCCATAACGACGCATGGCATCATCATATAGCATTCTAGGGAATGTATCTATCTCAACTCCATTTACTTCTTTAAGTAAATGACGAGTTAATCCTTCAAAAATGTTTAAGATATCTTCTTGCTCTACAAAAGCCATCTCACAGTCTATTTGTGTAAACTCAGGTTGGCGGTCAGCTCTTAGCTCTTCATCTCTAAAACACTTTACAATCTGGAAGTATTTATCCATACCTCCAACCATAAGGAGTTGTTTAAACGTCTGTGGAGATTGTGGTAATGCATAAAACTGCCCTCCATTCATGCGAGAAGGTACTACAAAGTCACGAGCTCCTTCTGGAGTAGACTTGATAAGGTATGGTGTTTCTACTTCTCTAAATTCTTGATCTGAAAGATACTTACGAACTTCCATAGCTACTTTATGACGAAAAATCAAGCTATTTTTAACGGGATTTCTTCGTATGTCTAAGTATCTGTATTTCATACGTACATCTTCACCTCCATCAGTTTCATCTTCTATTGTAAAAGGAGGAGTTAATGCTTCATTAAGAACGATGAGCTCTGAAACTAAAATCTCAATATCACCCGTAGGAAGATTTGGATTTTTAGAAGAACGTTCAATAACAGTTCCTTTTACTTGGATAACAAATTCTCTTCCTAGTGTACGAGCTTGCTCCATTATATTTTTTGGAGTACGTTCTTCATCAAAGATCAGTTGTGTAATTCCGTAACGATCTCGTAAATCTACCCAGATCATAAATCCTTTGTCTCTGGATTTTTGAACCCATCCTGATAGGGTAACTTCTGTATTGATATCGCTAGCTCTTAGGCTTCCGTTGTTATGACTTCTGTACATTGTATGTTGGTACTTTTTACTCGATAATCGAGATTTAAATATTCCGAGGTTTGTCTCGAAATCAAAAAAATAGTTTTCAGTAAATTCCTCACGGGATTGCCATGAGGTTCTTGACTTGATTGCAAAAATAGGAAGATATGATGTGTTATCAGCTATCTCCTGTTAATTTTTGATCGGTGTGTATACGCTTTCGCGAAAGCGTATAAAAAAACCCACAAAACGTATAGTCCTGTGGGTTTGTAATTAGTAAAAGAGGGTTATTTTTTGTTTGCCTCTTTGATATATTTTTCTAGTGCCATGGTCATAGACGGAGTCTGTGGGGTAGGCGCATGAATATTGATTTTTAGACCAGCCTCTTCTGCAGCTTTTACTGTGGTATTACCAAAAACAGCAATGCGGGTGTTTTTTTGTTCAAAATTAGGGAAGTTGTGAAGTAATGATTCTATACCACTAGGGCTAAAGAATACAAGAATGTCATAAAAAACATCTTCTAAGTTTGATAAATCACTAACGACCGTTTTGTAGAATATAGATTGTGTCCAGTTAATTCCTAAATCATCTAGTGTTTTTGGGACAATGCTCTTAAGTTTATCTGAAGAAGGCAATAAAAACTTTTCATTTTTATGCTTCTTGACAAGTGGTGTCATTTCTACAAATGTACGTTTACCTACATAAATTTTACGTTTACGGTAGACTACATATTTTTGTAGATAAAAAGCGACAGCTTCACTTTGACAGAAATACTTCATGGTATCTGGTACCTTAAATCGCATTTCTTCTGCAATTCTGAAGAAGTGATCTACAGCATTACGACTTGTTAAAATGATAGCTGTGTAGTCGTTTAGATCTACTTTTTGTAATCGTACCTCTTTACTAGAAACTCCTTCCACATGAATAAATGGAATGAAATCTATCTTTACGCGTTGTCTTTGTTCTAACTCAAAGTACGGCGAGTTTTCAACCTTAGGTTTTGGTTGTGATACTAAAATAGTTTTCACTTTCATAGACACTCTTTTTATAAAACCCTATCGATCTCTTTATGTAGCTATATGATACAATATGTAATAGGGTGCTATTTCGAGAGTGCAAAAATACAAAATAAAATAAGACGGTAGCGAAAGAATTTGATCTTGATATTTACTTATTGTAATCGCTAATGAAATGAAGTATAAACCAATGATTGCCCATAAACTTATTTGTAAAACTTGAACCGTCACAAAGCCACTGTAAACAATAAAAAAGCAAAGCACCAAAACAAGAATGCTTAAAAAGTTTTTAAAATTTAGTTTCCTGTGTAAATATAGGTTCATAACGCCTTTAATATTTAATAAATAACCTATGATTTTATCTATAAGTAGTTTTAGTATTTCAAAAACAAGATAGCCTATTAGTATTTTGATGTATAATAGCGGTAATTGGGTGTAATCCTTTCCTAACGTTATGGTGTACCATAAAAAGAGAAATAAAGAAAGTATAGAGATTTGATGTCTAGATAAGAGGATGTTAAAGAAGTTTAAGGGGCCTTTGTCTTTAGACCTGCTTGTGTATTTGTCAGAAGTCAAAATGGATAATACTCCTTGAAACCTTTGTGAATAAAAAAACTTACTTATAGTAATGATCAAAAAAGCGAACACAAGAAGCA